>NZ_FNEL01000107.1 GCF_900100125.1 Dolosicoccus paucivorans
CCATTAGAAAAAGACTTTGGTGAAACTCCAACAGAAGATGAGATTACTGGTCAAGTAACTATCCCAGGCTACCCTGAAGATGCAGAACAACCAGAGATCACTGTTAAGGATCCAAACCAAATCCCTGATGGCAATACTGAAGGTAACTTCGAAGTTGAAGTAGAAGTTGAGTACCCAGACGGATCTAAAGATAACGTTAAAGTACCTGTAATCATTGGTAAACAAGATGATGCAGACAAGTACGAACCAGAAGTAACCCCATTAGAAAAAGACTTTGGTCAAACACCAACGGAAGATGAAATTATTGGTCAAGTAACCGTTCCAGGTTATCCTGAAGACGCTACACCACCAGCTATCACTGTTCCAGATGTTAACCAAATTCCTGATGGTAACACTCCAGGTGAATACGAAGTTGACGTAGAAGTAACTTATCCAGACGGATCTAAAGATGAGATCAAAGTTCCAATCATTATTGGCGAAGATAAAACAACTCAAGCTGATAAATTCGGTGCAGACGTTGTAAGCAACATCATCTACAAAGATCTAGGTAACCCTACAACTCAAGAGGATGTAGACGGGGCTGTTGTCGTATCTCCAAACTCAGAGTACACAGGTAATATTACTGTAACGCCAAATGGTGAACTACCAGATGGTCAAACAGCTGGTCAATTCGAAATCCCAGCAACTGTTACATTTGATGATGGTTCTACTGTTGAGACAACAATCCGTGTTGTTGTAACAGACAACCGTTCTGATGCAGACAAGTTCGGTGGCGATGTTGTAAGCAATATCATCAACAAAGATCTAGGTAACCCTACAACTCAAGAAGACGTAGATAATGCAGTTGTCGTAGATCCAAATTCAGAGTACACAGGTAACATCAAAGTTACACCAAACGGTGAACTACCAGATGGTCAAACTGTGGGGCAATTCGAAATTCCAGCAACTGTTACATTTGATGATGGTTCTACTGTTGACACAACAATCCGTGTTGTTGTAACAGACAACCG
>NZ_FNEL01000106.1 GCF_900100125.1 Dolosicoccus paucivorans
ACCTGGTGTTTCTGGATCTTTTGGATCTTCTTCACCTGGTGTTTCTGGATCTTTTGGATCTTCTTTACCAGGTGTTTCTGGATCTAGTGGTGGGATTGGACAAACATTCTTAGTTCCAACTCTTACTATCTTATCTTGTTTTTCTACAAGAGTTTCAGTAGTTCTATCAACTTCTTTAGAGTTTTCTATTTTTACAGTTGTCTTTGTCTTTCCTACTATACCTTCTTGATCTACTATAACCTTGCCAGCCTCTAGATTTGGATCTTCAATTACTTTAATATCAAAGGCATTTTCGCTTTCATAAGTGAATTCGCCATCTGTCTTAGAACCGTATTCTACGACCTTGTTCTTAGATTCAGTTCTTTCTTCTTTGACTTCAAGCTTGCCTGTTTCTTTGTTGAAGGTAGTTGTATATTTTACAGTTCCCTTAGAACCTTCTTCGATGACTTTTTCTTCACCTGCTTTTAGCTCTGGGTTGTGTCTATATTCAGTGTTGTTACCAAGTTCAACTTCTTTAACAACTGGTTTAACACCAATTCTTACTACCCTATCTTCTTTTTCAGTGATCGTTTTTGTAATTTCTGTAGGATCGCCAACTGGCTTAGAATCTTTAACCTTTTGAGTAATAGTTACTTCTTCCTTACCTGGCTTACCTTCATTTTCAATCTTTTGGAATCCAGCTTCAAGGTTTTCGTCATAGATCACCTTAATTTCATAAGGGATTTCTCTTTCGATAGTTTGTACTGTTTCGCCTTCAGAAGATTTTCTACCAATCTTAATCAGTCTTTCTTGAGGCTCTTTATTTGTCTTGAATTCTCCTTCTTTGGTTTCGATAACTTTACCATCCTTGATTACAAGAGTGTTGGTTCTTTCTTGTTCTCCTGGAGAACCTGGTGTTACAACTTTTTCTTCGCCTGGTTCTAATGAGTCGTCATATTCGTATCTTGTTTCGAAAGGTATTTCTTTCTTTTCTACGATTTCGTGAGTACCTGTGAAGTCTTCACTTCCCACTTCAATAATTTCATTAACTGGTGCTTTTGTTTCTTTTGGTTCAGAAGTATTTGTTACTTTTGA
>NZ_FNEL01000104.1 GCF_900100125.1 Dolosicoccus paucivorans
GATCGCTTCAAAGCAACAACAGAAGAGAAAGACGGCTATAAGTTCGAGAAAATCACTGGAACAGACAACTTAGAAAAACCGGACTACTATAAAGATGGTAAGACTGATGGTACGTATACACCTGGAGAGTATCAGCGTATTACGTATATCTATACAAAGACAGAACTTGATCCAGAAATTCCAGACGAACCTGGTACGCCAGATGAACCTGGCATGCCAGACGAACCCGGCACACCAGATGAACCAGGTACGCCAGACGAACCAGGTACGCCAGATGAACCTGGTACGCCAGACGAACCAGGCACACCAGAAAAGCCTAATGAGCCAATGAATAAAAATCCAAAACGCAATAATTCTTCTGATAAAGAATTACCGAATACGGGTGAATTGACGGGTGATTTTACGATATTATCTGCAGTATTGGCAATGCTAGGTGGAGTATTCACACTGGGTCGAAGCAAGAAAAGAAATGAAGATTAACTTTTAATTCATTACGGCAGGAACACTGGTCTTAATCGAACTATAATAATAAAATCTTCATAGCTATTAAAATTTATCATAGGAATTAAGCTTACCCCTTAGCTTAATTCCTATTTGTCTTGTGTTGAACATAGGTATCTATAAAAAAGTATCCATGCTCAATGAGGTATAGGAACTATGCCTTTAGTGGCATAATAAATAGGCTGATGAAAATATTTCTGTACCGACCTCCCAATCGTTAGATTTTGGTCTAACTTTTGGGGGTCGGTACATTTGGAAGAAGGTCTTCTTTCTCCACATCTTCTTTAGACATCCCAGCTTTCAATACTGTATCTTTATACGGGAAATCCAAGACCACATCTGTGGATTCATCTAAAAATCGTCCATTTACGGTTAAACCAATTTTCTTAGAATAATTAGTATAGGAGTCCATCCAATAGTTATCCATTTCAAAGGTTTCGATAAGCTTATTTGTTTCTAAAAGAGTATACTCACCAATTTGTTTGGCATAATGTTTCTTCACTAACTCATTGCTTAATAAAGCTATAATAAGTTCTTCATCATAGCTGTCAATATCTTGAATGACTTTTGCTTTATTTAATTCATTGCCAATTGTCAAGGGCAATTTAAAATTGTAGGTTTTCGGCAATCTAAAAATGTGGGTTTTGGGCAATTTAATTAGTTAGTCACTTTTTAACTTTCCTTTTA
>NZ_FNEL01000102.1 GCF_900100125.1 Dolosicoccus paucivorans
GTAACAATTTGAAGTTTCGTTTCTAAACTATACTTGGTCATAAAAATACCCCCAAAAGTTAGATTTTTTGGTCTAACTTTTGGGGGTCGGCTCACAGATTGGCTTATAAAAAGCTACATCTGGAGGGTTTAATATTTTATCGGTTAATTACCAGAGAATTTAAATACATTATCATTATATAAATTCATGCCAGTAAACAAATGATGGGTAACAATCGCAATACCTAAAGGAACGATTAAGTATTGAAGAATCAAAATACCAATATTAACAAGAACGTTTCCTTCCATAAAGCTTAACGCTGTAATAGGACCTGAAAGGCCAGTAATTCCAAATCCTGCTGAAGCGGTTGTACCTTGGATTTTAAATAAATAAGAAACAAAACCTGTCACTGCAGCGTTTACTACAATAGCTGCAAAAACTTTGGGATTTTGTAAAACGTTCGCCATAAATAACTTAGGTCCTGAAAAGAATAGCGTAAACGTTGTTCCTGGGTTATTCACACGCCATGAGCCGTAAACTAGCGTAAATAAAGTCGCTGCGATTCCTACGTTCGCCGCCCCTGCTCCAAGACCCGCTAAAGAAATCGCATAAGCAATTGCTACGGTAGACAGTGGAGTAACAATCACAATCGCAAAAGTAATCGATAATAAAACCATCATTAAGAAGGGTTGCAATTGAGTGAAGTTCGCAATTAAGTTACCTAGCATCGTTGTTAAGTTAGAAACGTAAGGTAACGTGAAACGACCAATTAAACCTGGAATCATTCCACCTAAAATAGGTACCAAAACGATAGTTAAGTTTGGTAGACGCTGACCATATAGTCGAATGATCATTACCGCAATCGTCACAGTCAAAATAGTGTTGACTAAGTCTCCTGTTCCTTGAAGGAGCCAACCTTCCGGAGTAAATTGAGCTGCCCCACTTCCGATAAACGCTGCTGCCGCAACAGAAGCCATATGAATCGGTGCTAAACCAAATTGGATGGCAATAAACATACCAACTAAAAACGGGACAGAGAAGGAAAAGTTTGACACTAATTGAGATAGCATAACCCAAATTCCTCCATATTGCGATAAACTATTAAAAATTGCTCCAAAGATTGCACTTGGAATCAGTCCGACTACAATCCCTAAGGCCGCTCCGTTTAGAATTTTATTCGTAAACTCCTTGCCCGATAGACGCTGTGTTTCTTCCATTTTCTTCTTCCTTTCTTTCTTTTTTTTTTTTATTAAAAGATAGATTGTAAAATTAATTGCGACAAACAAGAAAACCCATAACAGGTTCGTGTAAAATGTTAGTAACCACA
>NZ_FNEL01000101.1 GCF_900100125.1 Dolosicoccus paucivorans
GTCGTTGCCACGCAAGATGATTCCGCCATAGCTCAGTCGGTAGAGCGCATGACTGTTAATCATGATGTCGTTGGTTCGAGCCCAACTGGCGGAGTATTGAAGCTAGAGTAAGTCTAGCTTTTTTATTTATCTTCATTACATTGACAGACTGCCTAGAGTCTAGTAAACTTGTAAATATATCAATGCCGCCTTAGCTCAGTAGGTAGAGCGTTTGCATGGTAAGCAAAAGGCCGCCGGTTCGATCCCGGCAGGTGGCTTTAGTTTTAGCATACGAATCCCGTAACCATTTTGGTTGCGGGGTTTCTTTGTATAGAAAAAAGGAGCTATTATGCGTATCGGTTTTATTTCAGATTTACATATTGACGTCAATCCTACTTATCATAAGAAAGATTTTTTAATGGCCCTTTACCAAGCAAGTAGCGAACGCGACTTAGATATGTTAGTTATTGGCGGGGACATCGCCAATGAATGGTCAATAGTAGTGTCATTTGTTGAACAGCTTCAAACCTATTTGTCGATTCCTGTTTATTTTATTCCTGGTAATCATGATTTTTGGCAAATTGACGAACCTAATAAAATAACTTGGCAAATATATGACAAATATTTAGAACATCCCCAGTCACTTCTAGAAAAGAACTTAGTACTCTCAGATGAAATGACGTTAGTCGCTCATACAGGTTGGTATAACTATGCAGTCCATGCGGATCGTTTTACCACTGAAGAGTTAGAGATAGGAAAGTACCGTCATGGAACGTGGCAAGATAAAGTGAATATTGATTGGCAAATGTCGGATAAAAAATTATCTAAACGATTTGCTTCTAAAGTAGACAATCAGCTTCAACATTTAGAAACTCCCAAGGCTATTTTATTAACTCACGTTGTGAACTGTCCTAAATTCACAGTGCCGATGCCCCATAAAGTATTTGATTTCTTTAACGCCTATTTAGCGACGGATGACTTTCTTCCATTGATCGAACAGTACCCTATCAGTCATTCGATTATGGGACACATCCATTACCGCCTCGTAAAAGAGATGAATGATGTGACTTATGTCATCAACTCACTAGGGTATAAAAGAGAATGGCGCACTCCAGATCTATTGCAAGAAGTGCGTTCTGCGCTGTTTGTATTAATAATTTAAAAATGTAGTTGACAAGAAATTAAAACGATGCTATTATAGAACTTGTCGTTTCAAAGAGAACACATTTATATCAAACTTAATAGTTTTATAACGAATTTGTAAATATCTCTTGACAACCTTATCCGTTCCATGTTATAGTAATATAAGTCGTAACGGAGACGTCAAACGACAAGAAACTTTTTGAAAAAAGTGCTTGACACTGTT
>NZ_FNEL01000099.1 GCF_900100125.1 Dolosicoccus paucivorans
CCGTCCTGTCGCGGGTAACCTGCATCTTCACAGGTAATATAATTTCACCGAGTCTCTCGTTGAGACAGTGCCCAGATCGTTACGCCTTTCGTGCGGGTCGGAACTTACCCGACAAGGAATTTCGCTACCTTAGGACCGTTATAGTTACGGCCGCCGTTTACTGGGGCTTCATTTCGTACCTTCGCTTAACGCTAAGCACTCCACTTAACCTTCCAGCACCGGGCAGGCGTCAGCCCCTATACATCATCTTTCGATTTAGCAGAGACCTGTGTTTTTGATAAACAGTCGCCTGGGCCTATTCACTGCGGCTGACTTAAAGTCAGCACCCCTTCTCCCGAAGTTACGGGGTCATTTTGCCGAGTTCCTTAACGAGAGTTCTCTCGCTCACCTTGGTATTCTCTACCTGACTACCTGTGTCGGTTTGCGGTACGGGTCCGTATACACTCACTAGAAGCTTTTCTTGACAGTATGATTCGTCACCTTCGCTACTTTAATTCACTCCAGGTCACGTCTTACCTTTAATAAGAAAAAGCATTTGACTCTTTCTTAGGCTTGACGCTTCTACATCCATATCCAACAGGATGCGTGACACTACCTCCTGTGTCCCTCCTTCGCTCAAACGTGTATACCGAGTACAGGAATCTCTACCTGTTAGCCATCGTCTAAACCTGTCGGCTTCAACTTAGGTCCCGACTAACCCTGGGCGGACGAGCCTTCCCCAGGAAACCTTAGTCAATCGGTGGACGGGATTCTCACCCGTCTTGCGCTACTCATACCGGCATTCTCACTTCTATGCGCTCCACTGCTCCTTACGGTACAGCTTCAATGCCCATAGAACGCTCTCCTACCACTCTAACAATTGTTAGAATCCACAGCTTCGGTGTACTGTTTAGCCCCGGTACATTTTCGGCGCAGAGTCACTCGACTAGTGAGCTATTACGCACTCTTTCAATGGTGGCTGCTTCTAAGCCAACATCCTAGTTGTCTGTGCAACTCCACATCCTTTCCCACTTAACAGTAACTTGGGGACCTTAGCTGGTGGTCTGGGCTGTTTCCCTTTCGACTACGGATCTTAGCACTCGCAGTCTGACTCCCAATGATGAATCAATGGTATTCGGAGTTTATCAGGAATTGGTAGGGCGTGAGCCCCCCGCATCCTAATAGTGCTCTACCCCCACGATTCTTACATTGAGGCTAGCCCTAAAGCTATTTCGGAGAGAACCAGCTATCTCCAGGTTCGATTGGAATTTCACCCCTACCCACACGTCATCCCAACACTTTTCAACGTATTTGGGTTCGGTCCTCCAGTGCGTCTTACCGCACCTTCAACCTGCACATGGGTAGCTCACCTGGTTTCGGGTCTACGACACCTGACTTTCGCCCTATGAAGACTCGCTTTCGCTACGGCTCCGTTTCTTCAACTTAACCTCGCCAACTATCGTAACTCGCCGGTCCATTCTGCAAAAGGTACGCCATC
>NZ_FNEL01000097.1 GCF_900100125.1 Dolosicoccus paucivorans
ATTACAGGCGAGAAGCCAAACAAGGGTCAAGTTTCTGACACCATTACAGGTGAGAAGCCAAATAAAGGTCAAGTCTCTGACACCATTACAGGCGAAAAGCCAAACAAAGGCCAAGTCTCTGATACGATTACAGGTGAAAAACCGGCAGACAAACAAGATGATACAAAAGAAGAAGTAAACAAAGAAGCTAAAGATGAAGTAGTTAAAGAAGAAAAAACTGCAAGCAATCCAGCTATTGCTCAAGATTCAGGTAAAGAAACATTACCTGAAACGGGTGAAGCTGAGAACTTTGCGGTATTCGGTATGGCTGCTTTATCAGTTTTAGCAGGTGTAGGCTTAGTTACTCGTCGTAAAGAAAATTAATATCTACTATATAATAATAATAGCGCGTCGTTATTGATGCGCTATTTTTATTAGGTGACCTTTCGGAAAGAATTCTTAAAAAACTTTATAAAAAGCTTGCTTTTTAAACATATTGTTGTAATATAGTTATAAATCGATTAAAGAATGTTTTAATTGATTGCTAGATACCTTTAGTAATTGCTCGTTTTCTTTCTAAGAGCTTAATTTTTTTCATTTCTATTGTGAATAAAATAATTTTTCACTCTAGTCTGATAGCTTTTTGAGTTTTTAGAAATATACGTGCAATATTAAAGAGATAGCTTTAAAACACTATACTTAAAGGAGATAGAGATACATGAAGAAAACATTACTATACTCAGCGGCATTAGCGTTATTACTACAAGGGCCAGCTGTTTTAGCAGCAGAACAAGCAGATACTATTTCAGCAACAGATAACCCAGAGGCAAGCTTAGAGCTTCCGAAAGACGAAGACGCTCCGGCAGTTTCAGAAAATGTTGATGCTAACGATGCAGATGCTGAGGTTGATGCAGAAGTAAGTGAAGAAAACGCAGAAGAATCAGCAGACGAGGAAGTTTCTGAAGAAAAAGAAGAAACAGTAGTTAAGGCTGAAAAAGCAGAAGAGAAAGAGGAAGAAAAAGAATTAGATCAAGAAGCTCCTCTTGTTACAAAAGGTTATGAAGATAAAGCAGATGCTATTCGTCAAGCAGAAGAATTCGTACATAACATTAACGGATACATCATTACACAAGCTGCAGATGGCAAATGGTACATTACTTTAACAACTGCAGAAGGTAAAACAGAAGGCCAAGGCGAAGACCAAAAAGAATTAGATCAAAAAGAGATCGATGACGCTTTAGGTAAAGAAGAATCTTCAGATGTTGAAGTAAGTGAAGTAGTTGCACCAGCTAAACCAGCAGGTAAAGAGTTACCAAACACTGGTGAAGTTGCAAGTATGACTGCACTATTTGCAGGACTATTAGGTTCAACAGGTTTAGGAACAGTGTTCATCAACCGTCGTCGTCAAAATAAATAATTAAAATAACGACTTAAAGAGCGTATCTTCATTGATATGCTCTTTTCCTTGAGTTGTAAAGTTAAATGCAACACTTTCTGTTACATGATTCGATGAACTTAAAATCTCTTTACTTCTTCCCCTAGGAGAAGAAAAATTTTAA
>NZ_FNEL01000044.1 GCF_900100125.1 Dolosicoccus paucivorans
TGTAACTTTTGTGAATTTATAACCGTCTTTTTCGTCTTTACCTGTTGTGAATGTTTCTTCTTCTGTACCTTTAGTTTGGTCTCCAGTATAAGATGTTTCTTCGTTCTTTTTACGGCTAACTTCTTTACCGTCAAAGTCTTTTTCTACATCATAATAGTTATGGTGTTCTTGGAACGTTCCTACAACCTCACCATCAATCTCTCCTAAAGATGGTTTTACAATATGTTCATTGTTCCAATAATTACGTTTGCCGTCACCTGTTCGAATCTCTGCACCAACTCTTAATTTTCCATCTTTACCAGTGGTTTTGCTTTCCATAACGACAATAAAACCTGTACCGTCTGATGTATTATTCCCAAAATCAAATTCAACATACTCAACACCGTTACTATCTACACCAAAGGTCGGCTTTAATCTAACCTGTTCATATTTGGATTTATCAAAACCAAAACTAGAAGGGAATCCTGGTTGACTATTTTTAGGTACTCTATACCCTACAAACGTTGTGTTTTCAGGATTAATTCTTGCTTCTGAAGGACTGTTTACACCAATCCAATCTGCTTTAATTGTTAATTTAGTACCATATAATTGTTGGTGGTGAGGATTCACATACACTGTTTGTTCAAATTTAGTACCATATGGATCAACTTCTGTTAAAAATGAATCTACATTATGATGTGAATTTGTAAATACAACATCTAAAGTTGTTGAAGTAGAATCACCTGCAACATCGACAGAGAATGTTTCTCTACCTGGACTCGTAACATTTTTACGATCCACCCATAATGAATAATTCGCTCTTCCTTTAATATTAATGCTGCTCTCTACAAAATCAGTGAATACATAAGTAAATTTATGATTTTCTTTATCATAAGTACCTTCTGCTAAAATTCCACCTGCAGAATTTTTAAATGCCGGCACATTAGTTGATGTAGAATCACCATAAAAATTCAAGTTTTCTGATAGCTGGATTTCAAAAAAGTCACCTTTGCGGATAGCTTTATCTGTCACATCAATATCAAAGCTCAAATTTAATCCACCTGACTGGTTCGGATTAATCTCATTACTATCTTTGTTATTCTTTAATGACAAGTTTGTAACGTTAACTGCATTAGAAACATTATTACCTGTCGGTGATAAATTAGATATTGGTTCGATATTTTTATTTTCAGATAGTTCATTGGCTTTTTGTACTACAGTTTCTTGTTGTTTTTCAATGTCTTCTGTCTCAGTTTCCTCTAAACCGTTTTCTTCATTTGTGACTTTTTCTAATTCTTCAGTTGAGTCTTCTTCTAAAGTATTATCAGCAGTTTGAATATCATTATTTACTTCATCAGCACTAGTTTCTGTATCTACATAAAGTGATTCAGTTGCTTGTTCGTCTTTGTTGACTTCATTTTTTTCGTCACTTACTTCAATTGATACATCATTATTTACTTCATCAGCGCTAGTTTCTATATTTGCATTAAGTGATTCATTTGATGAATTGTCATCCGCTTCAGCAGCAGAAACATCGTTACCTAAAAAGATTAATGATCCGATCAGGATAGACGCAGTACCTACTGTGAATTTACGAATTGAATACTTATTAACTCGATTTGATAAAAATGTTTGTTTCTTCATTCTTTAGTACTTCTCCTTTATTAAAATAATCAGATAACCATCTGTAATAAAATATTATACTTACATTTTTAGGTAGTGTCAAAAAAATTGTACCGTAAAAGGGCTGTTACATGGCCTTTTAACTTTTACACAATTATATAGACTTTATCAACAACAGAGATTTCATATGATGAATTGCAATAATTATTGCAATTCATCAAAAACAGTTGTAGTTAAGAGCAAGAAATTATTAAAAGGTCGTAGTAAAAACGTAAAAAATCGCTTTAATGTATTATAAAAGAACGAATTATTCATTTAGACAGGGGTGTCTAGTGAAGGAATAGGACGATTTCTCGCTCTGTGTCGTGTTCCAATACAAAAAAATAACATAAACTGTAGGTGAGAGGAGGCCATAAGATGGATCAAATAAAAATTGGTCAGTTCTTAAAAGAACTTCGCAAGGAAAAGAAAATTACACAAGAGGCTCTTGCGGAAGTTTTGAATGTATCAGGAAGGACAATTTCCCGCTGGGAGACGGGAAGTAATATGCCGGATATCAGTTTGCTGGTTGATTTGGCGGATTATTATGAAGTAAGCGTACCTGAAGTAATTAACGGCGAAAGGAAAAGAGAGACTATAAATCATGAAACAAGAGAAACCGCCATAAAAATGGCAGAATACAGTAAAAATGAAAATAACGTTGAAAAACAAAAACTTATTAGTCTACTAATCATTGTATTTGGAGCATTTATAATAAGTTCTGCTTTAGCAATTTTTCCAAACGAAAGTAATTGGGGAAGTATTTATTCAATATTTGGAGCCATCATTTTATTAATGGGCGTAGCGATTAGAATAAAGCCCCTAATAGTAAAAAGAAGTAGACGAATGATTACAATCATGGGATGTATCGGTGTATTTGTTGGATTATTTACATTATTAGACTATATTAGTGTCATACAATTTCACAAAGTGCCAAGATTTACCTATTCTAAATCCTATGGTGAAAATGTGGTAGAACATAAGACTTTATTCTTTACGGTTATCCAAAAAAATCCCGGAACCGAAAATGAGCATATTGAATTTGCTAAATAAGGGTAGCTGTAAGATGAATAGGATTAAAAAAATCGAAGCTCCAGAAATGATGTGAACCCTTGAAGTTGGAGTTTTATCTAAGCAGCTAATTGAACGGTATGTTTCCGGTATTCAACTGGAGACATGCCGTTCAATTTTTATTTTATTCGCTGGTTATTATATTTGTTAATATATTTATTTATCTTTTGTTCTAATTGATTATAAATCATTAAAGGTTCACCATAATACATTGTTTTTTTAAAATACCAAAGAAGTTTTCCATCGGTGAATTGTCCAGATAATTTCCCTTTCGAGACATATTTTGAAAAATTTTGTTTTCTTTCAAAATGTTAACCCATTGCCTTACGAGACTTTTAGCAGAAATATTGTATTTCTTCGCTAGTGCCATATAGCCTAGTTTTTCTTCGAAATATTCTTCAACAACACGCATTTTAAATTCGTAACGATATTTTTTAGACATAAGATAACCCCCATAAAGTTAGTTCTTAACTATAACTTTCGGGGGCACATCTTTTCGCTGGCTTACTAAGTCTTTTGCTTTATTTAAAAATAGCGACTAAAGATTGAATAGCTTGATCAATTTCATCAAGCTCTAGTCCACCATAACCTAAAATATAACTTTTGTCGAACCGGTTCTTTAATTTAGCATAGTGGTTGACCGGTTGTAAGCGGATCTTATTTTCAGCTAGTCTAGCTTGAATCACGTGATCCGGTGGAATCTCACCCTCAATGTTAATAATGAAGAAAAGTCCAGCCCCTGCTTCCTTAATGGTTAGGGGGAGTTGGGTTTTGTTAAGCGCTGCGAGAACCGCTTTTTCCTTACGACGGTAATTAGTCCGCAGGCTATTAATATATTTAGGAAAATGGTTAGAATTGAGAAAGTCAGTCATCAGATATTGCTCAAAGCTGGAAATACCACTGGTTTTTAATTTAGCTTGATGGAATTTCTGCATTAATTGATCGGGTAAAACTAAATAAGACATCTTAAAAATTGACCCCATACTTTGACGAAAGGCGCCTAATAAAATGACTCGCTCTTGATCATCCAGACTAGTCAAAGCAGGAACAGGACGGCCTTTAAGACGGAACTCATTATAGTAGTCATTTTCAATAATATAACGGTCTTCTGCCTGATAGGCCCATTTTAATAAACGCTGACGTCGACGCATCCCCATGATAATGCCAGTGGGAAACTGATGATTGGGAGTAGTAATCACGATGTTAGCGGAGGTAGTCTCCAAATCTTTAACGGAGAACCCATATTTATCAATCGGAATTCGAATAGTCTTTTGCTGATAATCTGTAAAGAGATCTAAATTTTTATAATACCCAGGATCTTCTAAGGCATAAATCCCATCTTCTAATAAGGCAAATAGAGTCTGTAAGCTAGCCGTATGCCCCCCTGTAATGATGATATTGTCAGGTGAAGTCATCACTCCTCGATATTTACGTAAATAATTAGCAATAGCCAAACGTAAAGAGAAAGCTCCCAAGTCATCTTTTAAATTACAATTAACTACGCTTTTTGCTAGCGCTTCGGGTGCATACTGCAATAATTGTTTAGGATTTAAAGTAGCCATATCACGATTGGCAAAGTGAAAATCATAAGTATATTGGCGGGCCTTACTTATGATAGACTTCTCATGTTTTAACGGCTTTGTCTCAATTTTCTCAGAGGGCAACATATCAATTTCTAGTAAATCCACATAATAACCAGATCTTTCCCTCGGCACGATATAACCTTCATCTGTCAGTTGGTCATAAGCGTTAATGACCGTATTAAGACTGACTTTTAAATGATCTGCTAAGGCTCGCCGTGAGGGGAGTTGGTCACCACTCTTTAAATGTCCTTGGGCAATTTGCCGGATGACTTCATCGACTATTTGTAAGTATAAGTGTTGGTCTTCGTTAAAGTTCACCGTAATCATGCTTTTCCTCCTTTCGTCTCATCCATTATACAACAAAAAACTATTTGGACCCATAAAAATATCTGTTTTTGCATCTTAAGAAAGATTCAAAAAGGTGTTAAAGTGGAGACATTACTTATAAAGGAGCAATCAAAATGAAACTATCCATTGAAGAAGTACATAAACAATTAGCTGGTGGCGTAATCATGGACGTTGTAAATGTGGAACAAGCTAAAATTGCTGAAGCAGCTGGTGCCGTAGCGGTCATGGCTTTAGAAAGAGTTCCTGCAGACATTCGAGCTGCTGGTGGTATTAGTCGGATGAGTGACCCTCGAATGATAAAAGAAATTCAAGCAGCAGTTTCGATACCAGTCATGGCGAAAGTAAGAATTGGTCACTTTGTCGAAGCTCAAATTTTAGAAAGTTTACAAATTGACTATATTGATGAGTCAGAAGTCTTATCAGTAGCTGATCATGTTTATCATATTAATAAACAACAATTTCAGACACCTTTCGTTTGTGGAGCTAGAGATTTAGGTGAAGCTTTACGCCGTATTCAAGAAGGGGCTAAAATGATTCGTACTAAAGGTGAAGCCGGAACAGGGGATGTCAGCCAAGCGGTTAGTCACTTAAGAAAAATCCATGAACAAATCCGTTATGTGGTGTCGTTACAAGATGATGAGCTCTTTAACCAAGCTAAGGAGTTAGGTGTCTCTTACGAGTTATTAAAGCAAGTCCATGATACGGGTAAATTACCTGTATTGAACTTTTCTGCTGGCGGGGTGGCAACACCTGCGGATGCGGCTTTAATGATGCAATTAGGTGCTGAAGGAGTTTTCGTTGGTTCAGGTATTTTCAAATCAGGTAATCCAGAAAAACGTGCCAAAGCCATAGTTGAAGCAGTAGCCAATTACAAAGATGCTGCCAAATTAGTCGAAATCTCAACTGATTTAGGCGAAGCAATGGTAGGTATTAATGAAGACGAAATTAAAGTCATCATGTCTAACCGATAATCATTAAAAACAAGGGTTTCAAAAGTCAGTGGGCTTGGTCTACTGACTTTTTTTATTTTGTCCTAGGCAGTCTGGGAGTTCCTCTTCCTTGGGGAGTTACTTAACACCACTCTGAATGGAATGTCAACAGTTTTTCAGACACATTTCATGTTTAATACTGTAATGAAGATATGGTCTAAAACAGTTGTACCAATTGACAGAATCAAATAATTTTATTTCTAACTGTTCTGAGTTTTCAAATTTCATCTGTTTTACAAATTCGGTTTTCAATGCTTTTATCGATGCTCCTGCAATTGCAATATCTTCTCGATTTCAAGAGTCTTTAATACTTCATCTATCAATTTGTTATCAAATTCCTTAACTCTATCTGGATGAAATAGTGCGACTTGTTTTAGATTATGATTCATTTTATTATTTGCCTTCACCACTAAATTCACATGCTTATTTTTACCTGCACTGTAACCAATGAATTCTCTATTAAAAGTGCGATTTAATTGATTTTTCATTAGTTTCTTTTGGATGATGTTTATATTTATCTTTCGTCTGGAAACAGTGAACCCTTTTCATTTAAATTATGCTTAATTCATCTTGTAACAAAGCTTTTTCTATTCGAATTAAATGTATCTAAAATCATATTTTATAATTTTAAATCATCATCTTTTTGGCTTTGAGTATTTCTTTTTATTGATTCTTAATAAGTATTTCTTGGTATTTTCAGGACTTTATGTATTGCTTATACTGAATATTGAAGTGCATTCTTTTGAATGATTTCTATGAGGCTAACTAGGCAAGACTAGACGAAGCAGCATCTGAAGAAAGAGTAATAGGAATTGATAAGGCTGCTGCAGTTCTTCACGAAGCTGAAGTTGATGAAGAGAGAATCAGCAAATAAAAAGAGTATCAAAATCGGGTACACAGGACATTTCAGAATGTGTTGTAAGGAGACTAAAACCTTGCAGTATATTTATTTATTAAAAGTGTTCATATGGCGAGAAACTTGGTGTTTAAGCAGCAATAAACTCAAAACAAAATCGAACAAAATATAGCTTTATTATAATAAAGCCCTACAAAAAGCGGTTTATAGCACTTTACTAAACGATAAGAAATACTTTGTTGGTGGTTTGGATAGGGAGAAATTTAACCTGTTAATTGTTCGGGATCGAGTTCGTGACGGTCAATCAACAACAATGCGGTTGGTTGGGGATATCACTTTTAGTGAATAAGTCCTGATTGAATAAAGATCATACACCGACTTAACATGGTGTATATTTCAACTGACAAATTAAAACATGTATCCAGAATGCATTCAAACATCGAGACTATACTAATGTTTGAATGTTTATAATTTAAACATTAAGTGTAGAGTTTTCTGGAAAAATGTTGTATGGTGAGTTCATCAATGAGGAGGACGAGTATGAATAAATATCAAAGACATGAAGAAATCATTCGGTGGGTGAATGAACAAGGAACTGTCAGAGTTTCAGAGATTGTTTCTCGCTATAATGTGTCAGATATGACAGTGAGAAGAGATTTAGAAGAGTTAGATGATCAGGGGTTATTAAAGAAAATCCATGGTGGAGCTCGTAGTAATAGTGTGTTTCAATATAAGGAAATCGCGCATGAAGATAAATTTGATAAGAATACGGACCAGAAACGATATATATCTCAAAGGGCCTCTGAATTAATTGAAGAAGGGGATGTTATCTTCATCGGGCCAGGGACGACCACAGCTTTGTTAGCAGAAGAGATTAATCACCAAGCCCTTTCGATTGTAACAAACTGCCTTCCCATCTTTAATATTCTATTAAAGAAAAAGTCCGAGACATTCCATGTTTATCTACTTGGTGGTGAGATGAGAAGTGTCACACAGTCGTTTGTGGGTGAGATAACGAATATGTCTTTGGAGAATATGCGGTTCGGAAAGATGTTTTTTGGTGGTAATGGTGTTAAAGACGGGATTGTCATGACGGCATCTGTCGCAGAATCCTATACTCAAAAGATGGCATTAGAACACTCGGTAGAGAGGTATTTATTATTGGATTCGTCAAAGGTTGGGAAAGAGGATTTCTCTAAATTATGTCACTTATCTGACCTTACAGCGGTAGTTATGGAAGAATCTAACGAGGATAAAAATCAAGCAATTCAAGTATACACAGAATTAATCGTTTAACTAAATACATAATACTAAAGTGAACTCCTTCTAAACTCAAGTCAGTTGAGTTTGGAAGGAGTTTGTCGTATATCAAAAAAAGTTTTATGACAATAAAGGCGATTAAATTAACATTCAAACAATTAATGAACACCATTTGAACAATTTATGTTTAAAAAGTGTTGACTTTTTAAACATTCATGTTATATTATATGCATAGTAAATCAGAAAACGCTTTCTACTATCGAACGGAAAAAGGCAAAGCAAAATTAGCAGACATAAAGGAGCAATAAGATGAAAGTTATATTGGGTGCGGATAAAGACGGTAAACAGTTAAAAGATATTGTGAAAGCCCATCTATTAGATGAGAACTATGATGTAATCGACGTCAGTGAAGAGTTAATAGCTGACTTTGTAGATACTACTTTAGCTGTTGCGAAGAAAGTGAACGAAGAAGAGGGACGCTTAGGAATTGTCATTGATGGGTATGGCGCAGGGAGTTTCATGGTTGCGACTAAGATTAAGGGGATGGTTGCAGCTGAAGTCTCTGATGAACGATCTGCTTATATGACGCGTGAACATAATAATTCAAGAATGATTACCATAGGAGCCAATATTGTTGGATCTGAATTAGCAAAGAATATTGCTACTGAATTTTTATCTGCAGACTATGATGGTGGACGCCATCAAGTGCGTGTAGATATGCTGAACAAGATGTGTTAATTAAATTAACTGGAGGAGAAAAAAATGAAAATTGCTATTGGATGCGACCATATTGTAACCTATGAAAAGATTGCTGTAGTTGATTATTTGAAGAAACAAGGCTATGAGGTCCTTGACTTTGGAACATATGACAATGTCAGAACACACTATCCTATCTACGGGAAAAAGGTGGGAGAGGCTGTAGCGAGTGGCCAAGCAGACCTAGGAATTTGTATCTGTGGTACTGGTGTAGGAATTAATAACGCCGTAAATAAAGTAGCAGGTATCCGTTCAGCTTTAGTTCGTGATATGTCAACAGCTATCTATGCAAAAGAAGAATTGAATGCGAATGTAATTGGTTTTGGTGGCAAGATTACGGGTGAATTACTCATGTGTGATATTATTGATGCTTTTATTGCAGCTGAATATAAAGAAACAGAGGAAAATAAAGAATTAATTGCCAAGATTAGTCAATTAGATCATGCAGAAGTAGACCAGACAGACCCAGATTTCTTTAAAGAATTTCTTGAAAAATGGGACCGTGGCGAATACAAAGATTAAGTGAAGAGGTGACCTTATGTCAATCTTAACTGTCACAATGAATCCATCCGTGGATATCGCTTATCAATTACCAACATTCAAATTGGATGATGTCAATCGAGTGAGTAATGTGAATAAGTCTGCAGGTGGTAAAGGCTTGAATGTAACCAGAGTCTTAAAAGAAATAGATGAAGATCTTACAGCAACTGGATTAGTAGGAGGAGACCTTGGGAATTATATTAAGTCTCAATTAGACCAAGGAGCTATTCATCATGACTTTTACCAGATTAAGGGAAATACAAGAAACTGCATTGCTATCTTACATAAAGGAATGCAGACAGAGATTCTTGAATCAGGTCCGACTATTTCAGATGTAGAGGGAGAAGCCTTTAAAAATCATTTTGAAAGCTTGCTGAAGAATGCTGAAGTTGTGTCAATATCGGGTAGCACCCCTTCAGGCTTAGCAACAGATTACTATGCTGAACTCATTACGATTGCTAATGCTAAGGAAGTCCCAGTGGTATTAGACACCTCTGGAGAAAGTTTAAGACAAAGTTTATTATCTGAAGATAAACCAAAAGTCATCAAGCCTAATGTGGATGAATTATCACAATTACTAGGCAGAGAATTAGATAAAGACTTAAATCTATTAAAAGAAGCACTGCAAGACAGCTTATTCAATGGTGTGGAGTGGGTCATTGTCTCACTCGGTTCTGAAGGTGCTTTTGCTAAACATCATGATTTGTATTACAAAGTAGACATTCCAACCATTGATATCGTGAATCCGGTTGGATCAGGTGATTCGACTGTCGCAGGAATTGTATCGGGAATCACTCGTAATTATGACGATGTGAAGCTATTGAAACATGCAAACGTCTTAGGAATGTTAAATGCTCAAGAAGAAATAACAGGCCATGTTAATCTGAATCACTATGAGGCCTTATTCAATAAAATTCAAGTTAGAGGAGTATAAAAATGACTAAACTAGATTACCTAAACAAATTGACTGATGATAAGGGCGTTATCTCAGCCTTAGCCTTTGACCAACGTGGTGCTCTAAAGAGAATGATAAGTAAGTATCAAAGTGAGGAGCCAACCGTTGAACAGATTGAACGATTAAAAGAAATTGTATCAGAAGAACTTACACCGTATGCGTCATCAATTCTACTTGATCCAGAATACGGTCTACCAGCTGCGAAAGTACGTGATGATAATGCAGGATTATTACTAGCCTATGAAAAGACTGGATATGACGCTACGACGACCGATCGTTTACCAGATTGCTTAGTGGAATGGTCAGCAAAACGCATTAAAGAACAAGGAGCAGATGCTGTTAAGTTCCTACTTTATTATGATGTGGATGGAAGTGAGTTTGTTAATCTTCAAAAACAAGCCTATATGGAAAGAATTGGTTCAGAATGTGCGGCAGAGGATATTCCATTCTTCCTTGAAATTCTTACATACGACGAAAATATTGAAGATAACGGAAGTCTTGAATTCGCTAAAGTGAAAGCGCATAAAGTGAATGGTGCGATGAAAGTATTCTCACAAGATCGCTTTGGAGTTGATGTGCTTAAAGTGGAAGTGCCAGTGAACATGAATTATGTAGAAGGATTTGCGAGTGGAGAAGTATTACATACTCAAGAAGAAGCCAAAGCAGCCTTTAAAGAACAAGATGCGTCAACAGACCTACCTTATATCTATCTAAGTGCTGGTGTAAGTGCTAAATTATTCCAAGATACTTTAGAATTCGCTTATGAAGCCGGTGCGAGATTCAATGGTGTATTATGTGGACGTGCAACATGGGCAGGATCTGTTCAAGTCTTTATTGAACAAGGGGAAGAAGCGGCTCGTGAATGGTTACAGACAGAAGGAAGAAAGAATATAGAAGACCTGAATGAAGTCCTTAATCGTACTGCAATAGCTTGCGACTTTGGGTTATAATAAAAGTATTCTGGAAGAAGGAGGAACTAACATGAACAAAGATGAAGTGGGAATGATTGGCTTCGAAATTGTTGCCTATGCAGGAGAAGCACGATCTAAACTATTAGATGCTTTGAACAAAGCAAAAGATGGCGACTTTGACGAAGCCGAGAGACTTGTGGAAGAAGCTGAAGAAGCGATAGTTGGTGCACATAATGCTCAGACTGATCTCCTTGCTAAAGAAGCATCTGGCGAAGAGATTGAATACAGTGTCATTATGATGCATGGTCAAGACCATCTGATGACGACCATACTACTTAAAGATCTAATTAATCACTTAATTGGATTCTATAAGAAAGGCTAGGGTAGAGCTATGAATACATTAATTGCTCAGATTGAAAAAGCCAAACCTTTCTTCGAGAAAATTTCTCGTAATATCTATATCCGTGCTATCCGTGATGGTTTTATCGCGAGTATGCCAGTAATTCTATTCTCTAGTATATTTATTCTACTAGCCTATGTGCCAAACGCATGGGGATTCCACTGGAGTCCTGAAGTTGAGAATTTCTTAATGGTCCCTTATAACTATTCTATGGGAATCTTAGCTTTCTTTGTATCAGGGACGACAGCAAAGTCATTGACCGATTCTATGAATCGAGATATGGATGCAACGGATCAGATAAACTATATCTCAACCATGCTAGCAACGATGGTAGGCTTCTTGTTAATGGCAGCCGATCCTGCCCAAGAAGGTGGATTCTTAACGGAATTCATGGGGACGAAGGGGCTGATCACAGCCTTTATCGCTGCTTTCGTGACAGTCAATGTCTATAAAGTATGTGTGAAGAATAATGTGACGATTCCAATGCCAGAAGAAGTGCCACCTAATATCTCTCAAGTGTTTAAGGACTTAATTCCTTTTACTGTCTCAGTGGTTATGCTTTATGCGGTTTCGTTATTTGTAAGAAGCACATTGGGCGTAAATGTCGCTGAATCTATTGGTACCTTACTTGCACCCTTATTCCAAGCCGCAGATGGTTACTTGGGGATTACCATTATCTTTGGTGCGTATGCGTTCTTCTGGTTCATTGGGATTCATGGTCCTTCAATTGTTGAGCCAGCTATTGCAGCTATTACCTATGCCAACATTGATGTGAACTTACAATTATTACAAGCAGGTGAACATGCGGATAAGATCTTAACATCTGGAACTCAGATGTTCATTGTCACAATGGGTGGTACTGGTGCAACGCTTGTTGTTCCATTCATGTTTATGTGGTTGACTAAGTCGAAGCGTAATAAAGCCATAGGACGCGCGTCTGTTATACCCACATTCTTTGGGGTGAATGAACCTATCTTGTTCGGGGCACCCATCGTCTTGAATCCTGTATTCTTTGTGCCATTTATCTTTGCACCGATTGCCAATGTTTGGATCTTTAAATTCTTTATCGATGCCTTAGGAATGAATAGCTTCACAGCGAATCTACCTTGGACGACACCAGCGCCGCTTGGTATCTTGTTAGGAACGAACTTCCAGATCTTATCTTTTATCCTGGTTGCCGTCTTAATCATCGTGGATGTCTTAATCTACTACCCGTTCGTGAAGGTCTATGACCGTCAGATTCTAGCGGAAGAAGAGTCTGGAGTATCATCATCTGATGAATTAAAAGCCAAAGTTGAACAGAGCTTTGATACACGTAAAGCTACAGCAATTCTTGAGAAGAGTCAGGTTGAAGAGACTACAGCAGTGAAAGCTGAACCAACAACAGTAGCTAAGGTGACAGAACCAACTAATGTGCTGGTACTCTGTGCGGGTGGTGGAACGAGTGGACTTTTAGCTAACGCCTTAAATAAGGCTGCCAAAGAATTTGATAGACCTATTAAGGCTACAGCCGGAAGCTATGGGGCTCACCGCGAGATACTTCCTCAATATCAGTTTGTTATTCTAGCACCACAAGTCGCTTCTAACTATGAGGATATGAAAGCAGAGACGGATAAGTTAGGCATCAAACTGGCTAAGACAGCCGGAGCGGAATATATAGCATTGACGCGTGATGGTGAAGGTGCTTTGGCGTTTGTTGAAGAGAATTTACAATAAGGAATCGAGGCTAATTAATGAAAACATTACCAAAGAACTTTATTTTCGGTGGGGCAACTGCAGCTTATCAAGCAGAAGGAGCCACAAAGACGGATGGCAAAGGGCCTGTTGCTTGGGATAAGTATCTGGAGGATAATTACTGGTATACTGCGGAACCTGCTAGTGATTTCTACCACAAGTATCCCGTTGATCTTCAGCTTGCGGAAGAGTTTGGTGTGAATGGTATTCGAATCTCTATTGCTTGGTCACGAATTTTTCCAACAGGCTATGGAGAAGTGAATGCAAAAGGAGTTGAATATTATCACAATCTATTCAATGAATGTCTTAAACGACATGTGGAGCCGTTTGTAACACTCCATCACTTTGATACACCGGAAGCACTTCATTCTAAAGGTGACTTTTTGAACAGAGAGAATATCGATCACTTTGTCGATTATGCAGAATTTTGCTTTAAAGAATTCACTCAAGTAAAGTACTGGACAACTTTTAATGAGATTGGACCTATCGGGGACGGACAATATCTGGTTGGTAAATTCCCGCCAGGTATTAAGTATGATCTAGCTAAAGTCTTCCAATCACATCATAATATGATGGTTGCCCATGCAAGAGTGGTCAAATTATATAAAGAAGCGGACTACAGCGGTGAGATAGGTGTAGTGCATGCCTTGCCAACTAAGTATCCTCTAGACCCAGATAACCCTGAAGATGTACGTGCGGCGGAGTTAGAGGATATCATCCATAATAAATTCATCCTGGATGCGACTTATCTTGGAGAGTATTCGGAGAAAACAATGGATGGTGTGAATCACATACTCGCAGTGAACGGTGGACAGTTAGATCTAAGAGATGAAGACTTTGAAGCTTTAAAAGTTGCCAAAGATATGAATGACTTCCTTGGAATTAATTATTATATGAGTGATTGGATGAAAGCCTTTGAAGGTGAGACAGAGATTACACATAACTCTAAAGGAAATAAAGGTGGATCTAAATATCAGATTAAAGGTATCGGCCAGCGAGAATTTGATGTTGATGTCCCTCGTACGGATTGGGATTGGATGATTTATCCTCAGGGCTTGTATGATCAGATTATGCGCGTAAAAAAAGATTATCCGAATTACAAGAAAATCTATATCACTGAGAATGGATTAGGCTATAAGGATGATTTTGTTGATGGAACAGTCTATGATGATGCACGAATTGACTATGTGAAACAACACTTAGAAGCCATTTCAGATGCGATACGAGACGGCGCTGTGGTTGAAGGATACTTCATCTGGTCTCTCATGGATGTCTTCTCTTGGTCTAATGGCTATGAAAAACGCTATGGACTATTCTACGTAGATTTTGAGACGCAAGAACGCTATCCTAAGAAGAGTGCCTATTGGTACAAAGAACTGGCAGCAACTCAAGAAATTAAATAATAACTAAAAAGGGAGACGCGGGTGAGGTGACCCCCGAAAGTTAGAGTTAAAAATCTAACTTTACGGGGGTCATTTTTGTGTCACAAAAGTATTCATATGAATTCAAATTAAAGGTTGTCGAAGAGTATCTAAATGGGACATTAGGTT
>NZ_FNEL01000028.1 GCF_900100125.1 Dolosicoccus paucivorans
GGCCGAATACATTTTGTAAGGCTCCAGGTCAGACCTTACAACATCTACTAGGCCTCGCTTACGCTCACGGTAGAAGGTGGCTTTTGAGATGCCTAAAGACTCATAAATCTCTTTGTTGGTTTTTTTCTTCGCCTTTGGCGCTTTGTCATTCTCAATTAGTAACTTTTCCATCGTTCTACGCATCTCATAGGTCATATGTGAATATTTTTTCCGAACTATGGTAGAATAGGTATAGCTCATCGAAATCCCTCCTCTGTATTTTGTGGTTAAAATCAGTATAGCAGAGATGCCGATGGGCTTTTTTATGGTCTCACTTAATTATACAAGTCGCCTTAGTCGTAATAATTATATGAACGATTGTGGATCAATTTGTCAAAAATAGGAATTAAAAAGTAAGTGATTATCGCTAGTAAAATACCTTTAATTAAGTTAAATGGCACAATCACTGATAAAACATAGGTTAAGATATTATCCACGGGGAAGTTAAAAATTTTAATATAAAGTGGCATAGCAATAAAGTAGTTCAATAGACTAGCAAACACAGTCATCAAACCAATTGATCCGATAATAACCACTAAATAATGACTAGCCTTTCTAGGTAGTGGACGTTTAAAGTAATAATGCAAAGGTAGATAAAAGCTTAGAGAACAAATAAAGCTCATAGTCGCTCCCACAGGTAACCCCATTTCTCCACCCTTTAATAAAAAGTTAATTAAATCACGGATAAAGGCCACACCTGTTGCCCCCATCGGCCCACCCGACATTAATCCTACAAGAACAGGAATATCGGATAAATCCATTTTTAAAAAGGGAGCTGCTGGGAGTAAGGGAAAATCAATTTGTCTAAATAGAAAACTCCATGTCCCTAACAATGCCACCAATACAAAACTAACTAACGCCTTCTTCTTCATCTTTCTCTCTCCTTCACGTCTTCATGTGTAGGACAAAAAAGACTGTTTAGAGTCTCCAATTAGGAAATTCTAAACAGTCTAAATAAGAACGTGTTGAATCCTCTTCCATCCAGACTTTAACTGTCGGTACTGGAATTACACCAGTTCAGCTTACAAAACGTAAGGTAGTGGACTTTTACCACCGGTCGGGAATCACACCCTGCCCTGAAGACTTTTTATATTTGTATTGAGTATAGCTTGTATTTAAAGTAAAGTCAATTATTTATACTTTCAGCCATTTTGGTCAATTTATCTACTTCGAAACGAGTCAACTCTCGCCATTCTCCTGGGTTTAAATGACCTAAATCTAAAAACCCAAAGCGTTCACGTTTTAAGCGATATACTACATGACCCAC
Organism: Dolosicoccus paucivorans; assembly: GCF_900100125.1. GTDB lineage: Bacteria > Bacillota > Bacilli > Lactobacillales > Aerococcaceae > Dolosicoccus > Dolosicoccus paucivorans. The sequence continues at coordinate 1,307 of NZ_FNEL01000028.1, forward strand.
TGCTTCAAACATTCGCTTCACTTGGTGATTCCATCCTTCATGAATAGTTAGTTGAACAACAGATGTATTTTTTTGAGTATTTTTAGAAAGCAATGAAGCGCGAGCTTTGGAAGTTTTCTTTCCATCTAGCATTACACCACTCGAAAGTTTCTTTAACGCCTCAGGAGTCGGTATTCCATTGACTGTTGCGATATAAGTTTTAGGAATTTCGTGACGTGGGTGCATTAACAAATGAGCAAAATCTCCATTATTAGTTAATAAAATGAGGCCGGTTGTATCAAAGTCCAAGCGACCAATCGGATAAATTCGTTCACTAATTCCTTCAACTAAATCAGTTACCACTGGGCGATCATGAGGATCGCTCACAGCACTAATCACATTTTTTGGTTTATAAAGAAGGATATAGCGAGGCTCTTCTTTGTAGATAGGAACTCCATCTACTTCTATTAAATCTCTAGCATCGACTTTAGTTCCTAATTCGGTCACCGTTTCGCCATTGACTTTGACTCGTCCTTGCACGATTAAGTCTTCACATTTTCTTCGGCTATCCACTCCGGCGTGAGCCATAACCTTTTGCAAACGCTCCATTATATCTCCTCCATTATTTTATTCATCTTCAAACCATTCAATTTGCCAATTGTTTTCTTCAAAGAGTTGTTCTTCCGTTTGAGCTAACTCTAAATGAATCGGCGCTAATTCGGGTAAATCCGATAGATGTTCTAAACCAAAATAATCCATAAAATAATCAGTAACGCCGTATAAAAGCGGTCGCCCAGGCGCTTCCAGACGTCCGACTTCTTTTATTAAATCACGTTTTACTAACGTTGAAATCATTGAACTCGAAGATACCCCACGAATATCATCCACCGTCATTCGAGTAACAGGTTGCTTATAAGCAATGATTGCTAAAGTTTCGATGGCTGCTTTAGAAAGAGTTTGTTGAAATGGTGCCTTAGCAAAGCTTTCTACATCAGACTGGAAAACAGCTTTAGTGACTAATTGATAATAAGTACCAAATTGGTTTAATTGAACCGGACTAGATTCATCATGACATAATTTATTTTTTAAGTCGTCTAAAGATTGTTCAATAACTAATTCATCTTCATCCAATGATTGGGCCATTTGGGCAACAGACACTCCTTCTTGGCCGGCGACAAATAGTAAAGCATGAATACGTGTTGTGATTGATGCCATTAATTCCCACCTTTTCGTGCTTGAATAGCAATTGGTTGTCTTGCATGAGCTTGTTTTAGTAGAATTTGTTGTTTGCGAACTAATTCCAGTAGAGCCATAAAAGTGGCAACTATTTCTGAGCGAGTATGCTGGTGCAATATTTCATTAAATGTGACTGTTTTATTTGGATACGTCTGCACCCAGGAAAGAAGCTCTTGAATTTTATCCTCAACGCTAACTGGATCTTGGTCAATGGTCGTCAAAGGAGGCTGTCGATCGAATTGCTTTAATAAAACAGCTTCCATAGCCGCTAAGAGATCATATTCATTCATCCAATCATCAGGTAAAGGAATAAAATCTTGGTAATGAGAGATATCATCACTTGGCTTAGAAAAGACACGAGATCTTTTTTGCTGCATTTGTTCTAACACTTCAGTAACATCTTGAAATTGTTGATAAAGCAGTAAATGTTGCACGAGTTCGTGGCGAGGATCTTCATACTCTTCAGTTTCATCTAATTCAACAGGTAATAACATACGTGCTTTTATTTCAATTAACGTACTAGCCATCACCAAATAATCAGCAATATCGTCGATTTCAAATTGCTTCATTGTATGAACATACTCTAAGTATTGTTGGGTGATCTGAGTCATAGGAATATCATTAATGTCAATTTCCAGTTGTTTAATTAAATGTAATAATAAATCAAAAGGACCTTGAAATACTTCAAGGTCAAGTTGAATCCTATTACTCATGGTCGTTGTTTTCTTCATTGTAACGATGATTCCATTCTGTGATTTCATCTGATAAAGATAATGTACCAATTATCGAAGCTTGTGGATAAAGTCTCTTTAATTCTTTAAACATCTGATAACTAATCACGGCTTCATCAAAAGACGGAACAACAGATGCTTCTAAAATTGAAACAGTTGGACAGCCTGATTCATCATCTTGAGCAGGGAATATATGCTCTATGATCATCAACCCAATAAAGTTATCACTTCCTAGAAGTGCTTCATCCTTAAATAGTAAGATATCAATTTGATCATCAGCTTGATATTCTTCCAATCGCCGGGTTAATTCTTCCATCGAAACTTGATCGTCATAAGTATACGACAATAAACCAAGTACGATTTTTTGATTTTTGTTTTTAGAATGAACTAGCATGTCACCCCTCCTAACTTCTTGATAGTACCTTATCTTTAATTAACAAACAAGTTTTATCTTAATTATTTTAATTGTTGTAAAAATGATTGACCATTTTCAGTTTGTTCAACACTAAAATTATCTGAAATCGTTGCGGCAATATCACTATAGTAAGTTGCCTTTAATTCTTTTGGTTCTTTAAATTGTGGGCTATAAACTAATAAAGGTACATATTCGCGTGTGTGGTCCGTTCCTTTATAGGTTGGGTCATTTCCGTGGTCAGCAGTAATCATCAATAAATCATTTGGACGCATTGCTTCAATAAGCTCTGGAATACGAGCGTCAAAGTCTTCTAATGCATCTTTATACCCTTCAACGTTACGACGGTGACCGTATACAGCGTCAAAGTCCACTAAGTTAGTAAATGATAAACCATTAAAGTCTTCTTTCATTACTTCTAGTAATTTATCGACCCCATCCATATTCGATACGGTACGAACCGCTTTTGTAATTCCTTGTTCGTTAAAGATATCGACGATTTTTCCGATTGAAATAACGTCAAAGTTGTTTTTCTTTAAGAAATCAAGCGTTGTTTCACCAAAAGGACTTAAAGCATAGTCATGACGATTTGCTGTTCGTTGGAAGTTACCTGGTTCGCCTACGTAAGGTCGGGCAATAATTCGACCTAACATGTAAGGCTCTTCTAACGTAATCTCACGACAAAACTCACAAATGCGATATAACTCTTCTAGGGGAATAACCTCTTCATGAGCAGCAATTTGTAAGACGGAGTCAGCTGAAGTATAAACGATTAGATCGCCGGTTTCCATTTGATGTTGACCAAACTCGTCAATAATCTCTGTTCCTGAAGCTGGCTTATTCGCGACTACTTTACGGTTAGAAAATGCTTCAATACGATCAATCAACTCTTGAGGGAATCCATCTGGAAAGACTCTAAAAGGTTTTTTAATGTTTAATCCCATAATTTCCCAGTGACCTGTCATTGTATCTTTCCCTACTGAGATTTCTTGAAGCTTTGTCCAATAGCTTGTTGGCTCTTTAACAGGATCAATCCCTTCTAAAGAAGCGATATTTCCTAATCCCATTTGTTGCATATTAGGTAAAGATAAATCTGTATTTTTAGCAATATTTCCTAAAGTGTCCGCACCCACATCATCAAAGTCCGCTGCGTCAGGAGCTTGGCCAATACCTACAGAGTCTAATACAATTAAATGAATACGATCAAAATTCATGATGTTCCTCCTTTAAATGTCTGGAAAATAATCTTTGTAAACTTCTTGCATATGTTTTGTGGAAATATGAGTGTAAATTTGCGTCGTTGAAATATCAGCATGACCTAGCAACTCTTGTACCATTCGTAAGTCTGCTCCATTTTCGAGCAAATGAGTCGCAAAGGAATGTCGTAACATATGAGGTGAAACTCTGTCTTTAACTCCAGATAACGCTACATATTTATTTAAGTTCTTCCAAATGCCTTGCCTCGTAAAGCGATTGCCTCGCTCTGTTAAAAAGACGACCGCCGTATTAGGTGCTGACTTTAAATCAAAAATTGGTCTTACTTCTTCTAAATATTTTTCTAGCCAATGAATGGCCACTTCACCAACAGGCAAAATACGCTCTTTATCCCCTTTTCCAACTGTTTGGATAAAACCTAAGTCTAAGTGAAGTTCACCTAATGTTAAATGAGTTAATTCACTCACTCTCAAGCCTGTAGCGTACATTAATTCTAAAATAGCACGATCTCTTATTCCCCACAAAGTTGTTGTATCTGGGGCTTCGATGATCGCTTCAACTTCTTCGCTACTCAAATATTTAGGGAGTCGCTTGGCTTTTTTTGGTGATTGAAATGCATCGACTGGGTTGGTTTTTGCAATTCCTTCTTTAAGCAAGAAACGATAGAATTGTCTTAAAGTTGATAAAATCCGACTTGTTGTGCTAGGAGCAAATTGATGCTCATTTAAATAAGTCATGAAATCCTGCACAGATGCTTCATCAACCTCTTCAATTTTTACGATCTTTTGTTCTTTCAAAAAATGTTTAAACTTTTCTAAGTCTAAGCGATAATTTTTGATTGTATTATCTGATCGTCCTAAATCAATTAACTGGTACCTTGAAAATTCTTCAAATAATTCATTCATCATCCATCACATCGTCTTGTTTTAAATAAATGCCGTCGCCAATTTTTTGGACGATTAACCTTTCTTTTAAAAGATGACCGACAGCACGTTTAAATTGGCCTTTGCTTATATCTAACTGCTCGCGAATGACTTCAGGACTAGACTTATCGTGTAAAGGTAAATAATGGCTCGGTAGTTGGTTTAGAAGGGTATAGATCATTTTGGCATCTCCATCAATCGCTTCATGAGCCCGTGGCAATGTAGATAAGTTCACACGCCCATCTAAACGAACCCCGATAATTCTTGCTTGAATTTCATCACCTAAACTGACAGGATGCAATAATTCAGACTGATGAATAAACGCATCGTAATTTTCAGTGGTAAAGCAATTGACTCCCGCTGTTCCGATACGATACACTCGAGCGGTAACGTCTGCATTTACCCGGTCCGAGTGGCTTTTTTGCATCATTTTATGAAAGACTTCCTGATCGGCTAAGCGTCCCCAAAAACGATTTTTACTATCGACTTCATAAGTCAAATAAAGTAAATTCCCTTTTTTAGGCCATAAAGCCTTGTTTTCAGGTAATACGTCTAAAGAGACAACAACATCCTTATTTTCTAAACCGACATCCACAAAAGCACCTAAATCTCTTCTAACATCAACCACTTCACCCCACCCGTAATAACCTGGACGGATATCCGGTAAATCTACTTGAAGAACCTTTGTTCCATTTCGATCTTCAAAGATCATTCCTTCAACAACTGATCCTTGTGTTAATTCCTCATCCAAATGGCTTTTATTGACTGCAAAAGTTTCTCCTTTATATTGAACAAAATAATGGGTTTTATTTTCATCAATATATTTTGCTTCTACAATACTCGCGTATTTTACCATTAAATCACCTCATTAGTTATATTTTATCATATTTTGTTCTCTAACACCTCACTCAAATGTGTTATTTGTACAAACGAAAAACTCGAACGAAAAAGTAATCTTACTTTCTCGTTCGAGTCGATTAGATTAATTTATAAACTTAAATACTTGATGTTGCACCGCGATAGACAATACCACGACGCGCATCAATAGTAATTAATTCATCATTCTTAATATTTGTTGTTGCGCCTTTAGCATTGACAATGACTGGGATTGCACGCTCTAGTCCCATAATTGCTGCATAAGATGTCACGCCACCTTCTTCAACAACAATAGCGCCTGCATTTTGTACTGCTTGAGCGTAAGAAGAATCTAATGAGTGAGCAATTAATACACCACCTAATGGTAAGTGAGTGTTAGCTTCTTCTGCATTACCTGCAATAAATGCTTTACCGATGTAGTTAGCTCGTCCAACACCTTCACCTTCAACTAATTTTGTTCCAATAAGTTGAATTTTCATTAAGTTAGTTGTTCCAGATTCACCAACTGGAACCCCTGCTGTAATTAAGATTAACTCGCCTTCTTTAGCAAATCCTTTGTTTTGCGCTAATGAAGTTGCTAGATCAATCATATCGTCGGTAGAGTGTGGACGTTTAATTGTAAATGGTTGAACTCCCCATGATAGACATAAACTGCGGTTAGTTCTTTCATCAAAAGTTGCTGCTAAGATATTTGCTTTTGGACGGTATTTTGCAATCATACGTGCAGTGTGACCTGATGAAGTTGCTGCAACGATTGTTTCAATACCTAAGTTTAAAGCAGTGTGACCAACAGCTTGACCAATCGCTTCAGTCATATCTGATTGTTTGAACTGTTTTAATAAGAAAGCGTCTTGACCAACTAAAGCTTCCTCTGTTCTTAAACAAATATCAGTCATTGTACGAACTGCTTCAATTGGGTAATCTCCAGCAGCCGTTTCTCCAGAAAGCATGACTGCATCTGTTCCGTCAAAAATAGCGTTTGCAACGTCTCCAGCTTCCGCGCGGGTTGGACGAGGGTTGCGTTCCATTGAGTCTAACATTTGAGTCGCTGTAATAACTGGTTTACCGTACTCATTACATAATTTAATAATCTCTTTTTGAACAATTGGAACTTCTGGTGTTGGAATTTCAACTCCTAAGTCACCACGAGCAACCATGACGCCATCAGATAACTCTAAAATTTCTTTTAAGTTATCGACACCTTCTTGGTTTTCGATTTTAGAAATAATTTTAACATGTGGAGCACCTAATTCATCTAATAGATCGCGGATTTCCATAATATCAGCGCCACGACGAATAAAACTTGCTGCAATGAAGTCGATTCCGTTTTCAACACCGAAACGAATATCATCAACATCTTTTGGTGTAATTCCTGGTAATTGAACCGAAACGTTTGGAACGTTAACACCTTTTTTAGATTTTAAAACACCGTAGTTTTGAATTTCAGTAACAATTTCATTGTTTTCACGGTCGATTTCTGTTACTTGTAATTCCACTAAACCATCATCTAATAAAATAAAGTCGCCTGGTTTGACGTCGTTAATTAATTCACGATAAGTCACTGAGAATTTATCTTTAGTTCCTAAAACAGTTTCCATCGCAATACGGATGGTTTCGCCGCGATTAAGCTCAATTGCATTATTTTCAACGTCTTCAGTTCGAATTTCTGGACCTTTAGTATCCATTAAGATAGCAATTGTTTTACCTGTTGCTTCGCGAGCGCGTTTTAACTTCTCCATACGCTCGTATTGTTCTTCATGATTTCCGTGAGAAAAGTTAAAACGTGCCACGTTCATTCCAGCAAGCATTAAGCTTTCCATTTTTTCTTGGGTATCTGTAGCAGGTCCTAACGTACATACAATTTTTGTCTTTTTCATATCTTTAATAAAGCTCCTTCTTTAACGACTAAGCTAATGTTTTATCTGTTAAATCTTGGTTTAATTCGTATAATTCTCTACGAACATTATGTTTTTTGTTACGTAACGTATCAATGATGTCAAAGGTTTCTAAACGTTCACCGATAACACCCATGTAAATACCATGTTCGCCTTGGACTAATGAATCCACCGCGCGAGCACCCATTAAAGTTGCAAATACACGGTCTCTAGCCGTCGGATTTCCTCCACGTTGAACGTGAGCAAGAGTTACCCCACGAATATCTTCATCCGGTGCGTAAGTTAAAAACTCTTCTACAAATTGGTCAGCCGACATAACGCCTTCAGCTAGAACAATAATCGAATGATCTTTTCCTGCTTGACGTCCGGCATGGACACGACGAACGATATCTTTCATATCCATCTTGACTTCTGGAATAGCAATCGAGTCTGCTCCTGTTGCTACTCCTGCCCAAATAGCTAAATCTCCTGCATGACGTCCCATTACTTCAATAACGAATGAACGGTTGTGAGACGCTGCAGTATCAGAGATTTTATCAATCTCTTCCATGGCAATATTCATTGCAGAGTCAAACCCAATTGTATACTCCGTTCCTGGAATATCGTTATCAATCGTACATGGAATACCGATCACTGGGAAACCAAAGTTAGCTAACTGCAAAGCACCCATGAAAGAACCATCTCCACCAATAGCGACTAACGCTTCGATTTGATGTTTCTTCATTTGCTCTAAAGCTTTTTTCTGGTTTTCAACTTCTTTAAATTCAGGATATCTTGCTGAGTAGAGGAAAGTTCCTCCGCGTTTGATGTTATCTTGACAATCAGCAACGGTTAGCTTTTTGAAGTCTCCTTCTACTAACCCTTTAAATCCATAATAAACACCATATACTTCAATTCCTAAGTGATGACCTTGTTCAACGACTGCTCGAATCGCTGCATTCATTCCTTGGGAATCTCCACCGCTTGTTAAAACGGCTATACGTTTCATATATATTCACCCCAATAAAAATTATAACTGACACTATCCTGATAAGCATTCTATCACTAATTTTATCTGTTGTCATATGGAAAACTCAATGTAAGCCTTATCATTTAAAAAAAGTATGTTTTTGTCCAAAAAAAGTAGCTAATTCATCTAAAACGACCTCTTTATTTAACAAATTATACTTTGAATCTAACTTCACTGCGTTTCTTTTTCGGTCCACAATAATAACTGAAGAAGACCCGGGATATTTTTGAGCTAACCGACGTAAAAAGTCAAGCGCTTCTATTTTTTTATCCTCTTCTAAAATTTGAATATAATAAGTTGAAGAGAGTTGCTTTTTTGTAGAAGCTACTTCAAGATGTGTAATCGGCTTTAATTCATTAATAATAACTTGAGATTGATCTCTACGATCTAAAGTAAGCTTTCCTTTAACGAAAATAATCTCCTGATCACCAATCCACTGTTGATATTTAGCATAATTACTTGGGAAAATAACCATCGGCAATTCATCGTAAGCATCAGATAATGTAATAAAAGCCATTAATTCCTGAGTTTTTGTTCGAATTACTCGACTTGAACTAATAAGTCCGATGGTTTGAATATGGGTTTGAAGCGTTTGTTGTTTTACTTCATCAATGGTCAAGATACCTTGACGATATAAGGGTTCATAAGCATCTAGCGGATGGCCTGATAGGCTAAACCCTAAAATTTCTTTTTCTTTTTCTAATACAGTTAAAAGGTCCCATTCTTCTTTCATTTCTATTTTAGGTTGAATCGATTCAAACAAACTAATCAGTGCACCATTATATTCTACCGTTTGTAAAATATTTGCTAAATTATAAGCTAAAGTCGCTCTATTTTCTCCAAAGCGATCAAAAGCTCCCACTTCAATTAGTAAGTTCAATTGATCAACTTTTCGAAACTTATCAGGCATTCGCTCAACAAAATGCGTAAAGGAATCATAAGAGCCAAATTGGCGACGATCGTTTAAAATGAAGTGAATAAAATCACTTGCTAAACCTTTAACGGTATAAAATCCTAGACGTAATTGACCTTTTTGATTCGTAATATATCCTTGGCTATCGTTAATATCAATAGGCAAAATCGCTTTAAGTGCTTTTTTAACATGAGTCATATTTTCTTGTATTTTGCCAGGCTCCATATTTAATAAAGCTTGATAGAAATATAAAGGATAGTGAACTTTTAAAAACGCTAATTGATAAGCTAACTTAGAATATACCACAGCGTGGGAACGGTTAAAGCCGTAACTGGCAAATTCATAAATATAACGATAAATTTCTTGGGCTAGGGCTTTTGAGTACCCTTTATTGACGGCTCCATCAATAAAGCTAGCTTCTTGCTCTTCCATAATATGGACTTCTTTTTTTCCCATCGCACGGCGTAATAGATCAGCTTGTCCTAAACTAAATCCCGCAATAATTTGACACACTTGCATCACTTGTTCTTGATAGACAATAATACCGTAAGTTTTTTCTAATATAGGTTTTAAGTCAGGATGTAAATAGTTAATTGATTCATGACCATGCTTTCGTTTAATAAAAGAATCAATCTGTTTCATCGGTCCAGGACGAAACAAAGCGTTAACTGCCACTATGTCTTCAAAAGAAGTAGGTTTTAATTTACGTAAAACATTTCGAATACCAGGAGACTCAAATTGAAACACTCCTAAAGTTTGCGCTTGTTGAAATAACTTTAAAGTCTTCGAATCATTCATATCAATGGCTTCAATGTCAAAGTCAGACTCTTCGTATCGTTTAACGAGTTGCAAAATTTGATGAAGTAACTTTAAGTTTTTTAGCCCTAAGAAGTCCATTTTTAATAACCCCATGGCTTCAACGTCATGCATTGAAAATTGAGTGAGCAATAATTGATCAACTCTCTCCATAACGGGAATATAATCTTCTAACGGATGGTTGTGAATAACGACCCCTGCGGCATGAGTTGAAGTTTGCCTTGGTAGTCCTTCTATACTTAGAGCAATTTGATAAATCATTTGGTTTTTATGAGTGGCATTTACTAAACGTTGCAATGAGGAAGATTCTTTATAAGCCTCGATAAGTGTTATGCCTATTTGATTGGGAATTGCTTGAGACCACCGTCTTTCTTCACCTGTTTCTCCTAAAGCTTTTAACGTGTCTCGTATTGCTGCCTTTGCTCCAAAAGTTCCGTATGTACAAATTTGAGCTACTTGTTCGTGTCCATAGGTTGCTTCAATGTACTTCAAAACATCTTCTCGGCGATCATCTGGAATGTCAATATCAATATCAGGCATCGAATGACGTTCAGGATTAAGAAATCGTTCAAATAATAAATCAAATTCGACAGGGTCCACTGAAGTAATTTTTAATAAATAACTCACTAAAGAGCCGGCCGCCGATCCACGCCCTGGACCTACTTCGATCTTTTGTTGATGACAAAAAGAGATGATTTGCCAGACAATTAAAAAGTAATCACTAAAGCCCATGCGCTGAAGAACATCCAGCTCATAATTTAAGCGTGAAATGTACGGCTCTTTTGTTAACTGCAACTCTTTTAATCGTTCAAAGACGAGTTGTTTTAAGTAATCGTCAGCTTCTAATCCTTGAGGTGTCTGAAATGTTGGTAAAAGCGATTGATGAAGATCAAACCTAACATTTAGCTGTTTCATGACTTCTATCGTATTGTTATAAACATATTCTATTCCCTCTTGTTGATACATATAGCTCAAACTTTGAGGAGAATATAGATAGTAAGGATGTTGCATTTGCATATAGCTTAAATCTAGTGGTTCCGTGTGATTTTCTTTAATAGATTCTAAAACTTTTAAACTAAATCCATCTTCCGGAGATAAACTGTTTACTAATTGATTGGATACAAGCGTGCCGTTCATTTTTTTAGCAAATAATATCATATTTTCTAGCTCTAATTGATTTAAAGGATAGATAGACAATCCTAAATAAAAATTATCTGCTCCTAATTTGCTTTGCCACGTTTGATAGATTTCTTGCGCAGCGTTTATATCCATATGAATTAATTGCTGCTCAATTTCTCCATGTCTGCCTGGCGTAATTCCTATTAAGGTGTCTTTAAACTGATCAATGATTTCCCATGCTTGTTGAGAAGATCTTTCTTCTTTTGTTGCCCAACGAGATAATTGATATAATCCCTTCATCCCTTTTTTACTTTTAGCAAATAATAATAAAGGTGCTGTTTGGGCCGCATCTTGAATCATAGGTAAATCTAAATAACATCCCATAATGGGATGAACTTCCCATTTGCGACAAGCTTGGTAAAACTCTAGGATTCCGTGCATCACATTATGATCAGCAATAGCTAAAGAGGTGTAGCCCATTTCTTTTGCTTTTTTAACATAGTCGTTTATCCGAACAGTACTTTGCAACATCGAATAACTACTTCGTACATTAAATGTCATTTTAAACCTCCTTTGAAAAAGATAAAGATGATTTTTTGATCAATGTATGCTTTAATTATAACAGGAGATAGAAAGAAGGGTTAATTGTGAAATACATTACAACGTTATTTTGGGGCTTTATTTTAGGACATATCGTCTATTACTTAGGAAGCTCATTAACATCGATGTCTTACGATTTTTATCAAGCAACCTATTTAGGGATTACTGTTAGTGTAGCTGTTTTTATTTTAAGCTATATTTTAAATAAAATCACTTATTCATCACAACACGTTGAATAAAGCCAACTTCTCATAGTATAAAAGCCATCATAGAGAAAAAGTATAAAACTTTGTCTCTAATGATGGCTCTTTTTTTATAACAAAAGCATCGCATCGCCAAAGCTGAAGAAACGGTACTTTTCTTTAATCGCATGCTCATAAGCATTCAATATTCCTTGACGAGTATAAAAAGCACTAACGAGCATCACTAAAGTTGAAGCTGGTAAGTGAAAATTCGTAATTAAATGATCAACCGCTTTAAACTGATAGCCTGGTGTAATAAAAATAGACGTCCACCCTGAACTAGCGACTATTTTTCCATCATTTTCATTCGCTACTGTTTCTAAAGTTCTTACGGTGGTGGTTCCTACAGCAATTATTTTTCCGCCATTTTTTCTAACCTCTTCTATGGCTTGAGCTGATGTTGAACTGACAGTATAAAACTCTGCGTGCATTTGATGATCTTCAATACGTTCGGCACTCATCGGTCTGAAAGTTCCAAGCCCTACATGAAGAGTCACTGGGATCACTTGAATACCTTTATCTTTTGCTTGCTTTAAAAGTTGAGGGGTAAAATGTAGTCCTGCTGTTGGTGCTGCTGCTGAGCCGTTATGTTTGGCATAGACCGTTTGATAACGGTTAGGGTCATTGAGGCGTTCTTTAATGTAAGGAGGTAAAGGCATCTCACCTAATGTTTCAAGGACTTCCAAGAACACTCCCTCATACTCCATTTCAATAATTCGTCCGCCGTGATCTAACTCTTCCACCACAGTAGCTTTTAACTGACCTTGTTCACCAAACTGAATCTTCGTTCCCTTTTTAGCTCTTCTAGCCGGCTTAATTAGACACTCCCATCGATCACCTTGAGTATTAGTAAGCAATAATACTTCTAAATGACCATTGGTATCAGGTTTTATACCAAATAAACGGGCAGGAATCACTCTTGTTTCATTCACTACAAGAGCATCTCCTTTAGATAAATAATCTAAAATATGTGTAAAATTAGTATCTGTTATTTGATCAGTCGCTCGATCAACAACAAGTAATTTCGAGCTACTACGATCTTTTAAAGGAGTTTGAGCAATTAATTCTTCAGGTAAATTAAATTCAAAGTCTTTTTTTGTAAACGTCATTTTATTCCTCATTCTTCATTAAATGTATCATTCCTAAATGTTCATAAGCCATTGGAGTAACCATTCGCCCTCTTCGAGTTCGTTTTAAAAGTCCATTTTGTAATAAAAAAGGCTCATACATATCTTCAACAGTTTCTAAGTCTTCTCCAATGTTTACAGCAACAGTGCCTAGTCCTACTGGTCCACCATCGAAAAACTCAATCATTGTATTAAGTAATTTACGATCAATTGGATCTAGGCCTAAGTGATCAATTTCTAAAATTTCTAAAGAACGATCAGCAATTTTTGCATCAATCGCCCCTTCACCTTCTACTTGAGCAAAATCGCGGACTCGTTTTAAAATGCGGTTAGCAATACGCGGTGTTCCGCGACTTCGGCGAGCAATTTCCTCTGCTCCAGTCACATCAATTTCAGTTTGGATTACTTCTGAACTGCGTGTAATAATTTGTGTTAATTCTTCATCGGTGTAATATTGCATATGTCCGACAATTCCAAAGCGGTCTCTTAAAGGCGCCGATAACATCCCTGCTCGAGTCGTTGCTCCAATCAGTGTAAAGGGCGGCAACTCAAAATGAATAGGCTGAGCAGCTGCTTCTTGTCCAATCACAATATCAACATAATAATCTTCCATGGCTGAATATAGCACTTCTTCAACGACTCTTGGCAAACGATGAATCTCATCAATAAACAAAACATCTCCTGGATTTAATTCATTGAGTAGCGCCAATAAATCCCCAGGACGCTCAATGGCCGGACCACTGGTCGTTTGAAGCCCTACGCCTAATTCATTAGCAATAACTAGTGCTAAAGTCGTCTTACCAAGACCTGGAGGGCCGTACAGTAAGACATGGTCTAGTGCTTCTTGACGTTGGAGGGCAGCCGTAATATAAATGGTTAATTCGCGTTTTATTTTTTCTTGGCCAATATAGTCTGCCAGTTTTTGCGGGCGAATCGTTAAAGGCAATTGATCATCTTCTGGTAGCATGTTTTCAGACATTAATCGTTCGTCCATTTTCTCCCCTCCTTCGTTTATTAATTAAGAAGCAATTTAAAAGCAAAGCTTAATGCTTGTTGCGTTGTCTCAAAGTGTTGAGTGGCCAATTGTTTTTCAACGCGGTTTATTTCGCGCTTAGAATACCCTAAACCTTCTAATGCTTCAATAGTATCCTCTAATACTTTATTAGAGGAAGCTACTTTTAGAGTTGATTCTTCCGTTGTCGTTACAAAATCGAGTTTACCACTTAAATCTAGAATCATTTGTGAAGCGGTTTTTTTACCCACTCCTGGAAATTTCGTTAAATATTTGCTGTCTTTATTTTCAATTGCTTGAATTAGACCTTCATTATCATTGGCTGCTAAAATCGACATGGCACTTTTAGGCCCGATGCCTGAGACGCGATTCAACGTTAAAAACAATTGTTTTTCTTCATGATCTTTAAAACCATATAAGTCCATGGTATTTTCGCGTACCACTTGTTCAACATAACAGCGAATCGTTTGCTGTAGTTTTTCTTCCCAATAAAAAGGATTCGCACACCAAATAAGATATCCAATACCTTGAGCATTAATAACAATATAATTAGGATAAATGTGTTCTAATGTTCCTTCAATAAATTCAAACATATAATCTACTCCACATATTGTTTATAATCTGCGTAACCTTCTTCATCCATTGATTCAAAAGGAATAAATCTTAAAGCAGCTGAGTTAATACAATATCTTAAACCACCTAATTCACTTGGACCATCATTAAAAACATGTCCCAAATGAGAGTCTGCCTCTTCACTCCGTACTTCAGTTCGAGTGCGAGCAAGAGAGGTGTCTTCACGTTCATTCAGCGTCGTTCCTTGAATTGGCTTAGAAAAACTTGGCCAACCACAACCCGCATTAAATTTATCTGTACTGGAAAATAGCGGCTCTCCGCTTACAATGTCAACATAGATCCCTTTTTGATAAAAGTCGTCGTATTGACCAGTAAATGGGCGCTCTGTCCCTTCTTCTTGAGTTACAGCATATTGCAATGGATCTAATTGATCAATTTCTTTTTGATATTTATGCTTTTTCATCTTTTTTCCTCCTATATTATGTTCGGTCTTGAATGCGTTTAAACATCTTTTCTAAATTTTGTTGGGTAAATTCAACAAAAACAGGTCGTCCATGTGGACAATGATAAGGATCATCTAACCCTTGCATTTGCTGAATTAAAGCTTTTGCTTGCGCGTCGTTTAAATAATGATTAGCTTTAATCGCTCCGCGACAGCTTTCCATAATTAAGGCCTCTTCTTTTATTTGAGCAATGGTTGGTTTATTTCCTTCAATAAACTCATTCATCAATTGTTCAATAAGCGGTTCAACTTCTTCTTGAGTTAGCCAATTAGGGTAACTTGTCATTTGAAAGCTTGTCGGACTAAAAGGCTCTAAGTAAAGGCCAATGTCTTCAAAAGCTTTCAACCATTCTTCCATGACAATCATTTCTGAAGCGGTAAAATTAAACACTAACGGCATAAGTAAAGTTTGTTGAACATCTATATCTGGGTCATATTTCATTAACTGCTCATAGCGAATTCGTTCTTGAGCAGCATGTTGATCGATTAAATAAAAACTTTCTGGACTTTCAGCGACTAAATAAGTGCCATGAATTTGACCTACATAGCGTAAAGAAGGGAAATGAACTCCTCTAGATTTATTACTTTCCTGTTCTTTTTCTTTTGTTAGTTGAAGAGAAGGTTCTTTACTCTCGGTAAAAGAAGACGAAGGATCATTAAGCCAATCTTTAACTTGTTTTCTTGGTTTGGATATTTCATCTTTTTCGTTTGGATTAGTCGATGAAGTAGCCGGAACACTTAAAGTCGATTGATCAAACAACGACGCTTGAATAGTCGGCTGCTTTATTGTTGGTTTATGTTCTGCTTCCACTTGAGGTACGGGATTTACTTGGTGTAACCCTTCTTCAATCATTTCTTCTAATAAAGTAGCCAGTTGATCTTCTTTACTTAAACGTACCGTTTGCTTAGTCGGATGTACATTGACATCAACAAGACGCGGATCAACTTTTACATTAAGCACAGCTAACGGGTAGCGTCCAATCATCAGTTGCTTGCCATAAGCTTTCGTTAAAATCTGACTCAACTTAATGCTTCGAACAGGACGATGATTAATCATCCAATGGATACAATAACGTGAGTTACGCGTTAGCTGAGGAGGCGAAATAAACCCTTCAACTTCAAAATCTTTATCTTTTTTCTTTACTTTAATGAGCTGCCGAGCAGTAGAAGGTTGATAAATATTAGCTATTGTTTGTCTTAAATCATTATTACCTACACTTTGAAAAATTGTTTTTCCATTGTGAATTAAAGTAAAGCGTATATGACAATGAGCCATCGCTGTTATTTGAATCAGTTGAATAATATGACGCAATTCCGTTTGCAACGAACTTAAGTGCTTTAAACGCGCAGGTGTATTGTAAAATAAACTTTCAACAGTCACCGTCGTTCCATTTCTTAAGTGACTCCGCCCTTGATTGATTAGCTTTGAGTCTGCTACTTCAATAAAATAACCTTTGGTATCAAAAGCTGTGTCAATGCGCATTTTAGAAACCGAACCAATACTCGCTAAAGCTTCGCCACGAAATCCTAGTGTTCGAATTTGAAACAAATCATTAGTACGGCTAATTTTACTAGTGGCATGAGGTAAATAAGCTTTTTTTAAGTTTTCAAAACTCATTCCCATGCCGTTATCGCTGACAATAATCTTTTGAATACCTGCTTCTTCAATTTCAATGGTAATCATCGTTGCTTTAGCATCAATTGAATTTTCTACTAATTCTTTAATAACAGACATGGGACGTTCGACCACTTCACCTGCTGCAATTTGGTTTGCTAAAGCTGCAGGTAGTTGCTT
The DNA here is from genome assembly GCF_900100125.1 of Dolosicoccus paucivorans. GTDB lineage: Bacteria > Bacillota > Bacilli > Lactobacillales > Aerococcaceae > Dolosicoccus > Dolosicoccus paucivorans. The sequence continues at coordinate 18,282 of NZ_FNEL01000028.1, forward strand.
AATGTCATTCACATTATCACCTCATTGGTTACTATTTTAACATTTGTTGCCATTGTTCAATATACTGCATTGCTTGAAGAGGTGTTAAATTCAGTAACGAAATCGTTTCGATTTCTTGCTGAACCTTTTCTAAATTAGGATTTTCCTCAACTGTAAACAAACTCATTTGTTTTGGTGTGTCTAACTCTTGAACTTGAGAGATTATTCCTTGATCATTTTTTCGACTTGGATAGGAAGGAGCTTCCAATGTTTCTAAAACACTTTCACTGCGTTGCAATACTTCTTCAGGTAATCCAGCTAAACGCGCCACATGAATACCATAACTTTTATCTGCTGGTCCGTCTAATATTTTATGTTGAAAAATAACTTGGTTGTTTTCCTCAATCGCTCCTACATGAATATTACGTAGACTACTTATTTTTTGATCTAAATCTGTTAATTCGTGATAATGAGTAGAGAATATAGTCGCTGCTTGTACTTTTTCAGCAATATAGTATAAAATCGCTTCGGCTAAAGCCATCCCATCATAGGTAGCTGTCCCACGACCAATTTCATCAAAAAGCAATAAACTGTTTGATGTTGCGTGACGGATCGCCTCATTGGTTTCCATCATTTCAACCATAAAGGTACTTTGTCCACTTGCGGTATCATCTGAACTTCCTAGACGAGTATAAATTTGATCAACAATCGGTAATTGAGCTTGACTGGCAGGAACAAAGCAACCCATTTGATTTAAAATAATACAAAAAGCAACTTGACGCATATAGGTACTCTTTCCAGACATGTTAGGTCCGGTAAGTAAAAGAAGAGGTTGCTGAGATGTAATGGTTACGTCATTAGGAACAAAATGAGCTTTTCCTAGTAAACGCTCTACCACTGGGTGGCGACTATCTTTTAATATTAAACCTTCGTCATGACTGACAAGGGTTGCTCGAACGTAATTTTCTTCTTCACTAATGGTCGCAAAATTACATAAGACATCCATTTGTGCAATTTGTTGAGCGACAAATTGTAACTCTTCTATATAGGGCATCACTTGTTGTCTTAATTCAGCGAATAATTCATATTCTAGAGCTATTGATTTTTCATCTGCTTCTAACATAACTTTTTCAATATCTTTTAGCTCTTGAGTAATAAAGCGCTCCGTATTAGCTAAAGTTTGTTTGCGCTCATAAACATCATCTTCCAATAATTCCGATTGTTTACGACTAATTTCAATATAGTAACCGAATACTCGGTTATAGCCTACCTTTAGCGTTGAAAGACCTGTTTTTTCTCTTTCTCTTTGTTGTAAATCTAAAAGCCACTGTTGTCCGTTTTTGAGTGCATCGCGATATTTATCTAATTTATCGCTCACTCCATCTTTAATTAAATCTCCTTGTGTTGTAGAAATAGGTGGATCATCAACTAATGTTTCTTCAAGCAGTTCATAAAGATCGCTTAAAGGGTTTAATCTATCAAAAACTGTATGGCCTACTTGCTCGTTCAAATCATCAAGTATTTGGTTAATCAAAGGAATCTGTTGTAAAGAAAATCGCAATTGATCCAAGTCTCGTGCATTAGCTGAGCCTAAACTAATTTTAGTGACTAAACGTTCTAAGTCATAAATATGATTTAAAAAGCTCACTAAGTCATGTCGATAAAAGAAGTTTTCAAGCAAGACGCTTACTTTTTCATGTCGCGTTGTTAGCTCTTTTTTATCAATCAATGGTTTTTCGAGCCACTGATGAAGTAAACGTCCTCCCATAGCTGTTTTAGTTTTATCAATTAACCATAATAAACTACCTTTGCGACGATGAGTTCGTAAAGAACGGGTTAATTCCAGTTGAATTTTCGTTTGTAAACTCATCTGTAAATAATCTTTTAACTGATAACGAGTCACAGGTCTCATATGATAAAACGCTTGTTTTTGAACACTTTGTAAATAATCAAATAACACGTTCAAATTGATTGCTTCTTCTTCAGTAGCTTGTTCTAACTCCCACAATGGATCTGTTGATTTTGAGATTGTAGAATCCATAGAACTTAAATAAACTGACTTAATCGTTTTTAAAGCGTCAATCAAATGATCCGTCGCATTATCTTTATATACTAGTTCAGTTGGCTGAATAGTTTCAATTTCTTGCAACAACTGATCAATGGAGTTCATATGAGTTAAATTGGTTTCACCTGTTGAAAAGTCAACGTAACTTAAAATATAACCATTTTCACTTTCAGTGACGGTTGCTAAATAATTATTCTCATTAGCTTGCGTCGCTCCTTCTTCCATAATTGTTCCCGGAGTAATGACTTGAATGACGTCTCTTTTAACCATTCCTTTAGTTGTACGGGGGTCTTCTAATTGTTCACAAATAGCAACTTTATGCCCTTCTTCGACTAATTTTTTTATATAATCTTTTGAAGAGTGATGAGGAACCCCACACATTGGAATAGGATTATCCGCATTTTTATTACGTGCTGTCAATGTAATCTCTAAAATTCGCGCGGCTTCCTTTGCATCTTCATAAAATAGTTCATAAAAGTCTCCGAGCCGAAAGAATAAAAAGGCGTCTGGGTATTGTTCTTTAATTTTAAAATATTGTTTCATCATCGGCGTTGGAGAGGATTGACTCATTTTGTTCGCTCCTTCATTTTAATTTTTTATTCGAATGTTATGATTGCACCAATTCTTTTAATAAACGATAAGAAGTCTTAATATCATCCATTTGTGATAAATAAGAGACTGCGATAATTTCATCAGGCTGATATTCCTTTTTAAATGCTTGCCATTTAGATTGAACCGACTCTTTTGTTCCGACTAAATTCATTCCAGCGGCTGTTTTAACGATAATTTTTTCTGCGCTACCTAAATGATCTAAAGTTTGAGGATTAGCATTTAACAGTTGATCCCTTGGTCCTCGCACTAAGTTGACATGAGCTAGTTGGTTCATTTGGTGGAGTTGCTGCGCTTTTTCTAACGTCTCTGCCAAAGTCACGATTAATCCTAAAATAAGGTAAGGTTCTTTTTGTTGCTTTGAAGGAGTAAAGTTTTCACGGTAGATCTCGATTGCTTCTTTTGCTAAATCGGGAGCAAAGTGAGTAGCAAATGAGTAAGGTAATCCTAGTTTAGCTGCTACATAAGCAGAACTCGTAGAGCTACCTAAAATATATAAAGGAACGTTTGTATCTTCTCCCGGATAAGCAACTACTTGTCCATCTTCTGAACTTCCTAAAAAATCGCGTATTTCTTCCACCGTTTTTAAAAAACCTGAAGCTGACGCATCGTTATCATGGCGTAATACTTGAGCTACCATGTGATCTGTTTCAGGCGCTCGCCCTAATCCAAGATCTACACGTCCAGGGTAAAGACACTCAAGAGTGCCGTAGCGTTCTGCGACTTGTATAGGCAAATGATTAGGTAACATGACGCCACCGGCACCAATTCTTATTGTATTTGTGTGACTTAATAAATGTTGAACGACTAATTCACTTGCCGAACTAGCAATCCCCTTAAAGTTATGGTGTTCGGCTACCCAGTAGCGATCATATCCTAATTCTTCTGCTAACTGTGCAATCCGGGTTGCTCGATCAATCGCATCTTTAACTTCTTCACCTTCAAAACGGGGCACTAAATTTAGAATTGAAACTTGCACTCGATCACCTTTTCTTTCTTTTAATAAAATTTCTAGCGTTTTTTTATTTGATATGATAGATTGTAAAATTAATTGCGACAAACAAGAAAACCCATAACAGGTTCGTGTAAAATGTTAGTAACCACAAAAACACACACGGAGGACCTGTTATGAGCTACAAACATCTTACCATAGAAGACCGTTCAAAAATAGAAATACTTTATCATGAAGGCTATACAGCGAGTCAAATTGCTGAAGCCATCGGGCGTCACCGTTCGATGATTTATCGAGAACTCAAGCGTGTTAAGTCAACCTGTTACGATGCTCAATTGGCTCAAGATAACGCTTCTGAGCATCAATCTCTCAAAGGTCGTCGTCCTAAACATACGCCCGAG
>NZ_FNEL01000041.1 GCF_900100125.1 Dolosicoccus paucivorans
TGGCTTTAACAGCTTTATCAAAAGGAACCAGATTATTCAAAGTATGTCTCGTGTTGGTAAATGTATCGACAATGGCCAATGGAAAACTTTTGGGGGATCATCAAAGAAGAGATGTATCACTTGAAGACCTATAAGAGCTTTGAGGAATTGGAGAATGACGTTAAACAATATATTGAATTTTATAATACCCAACGGGTAACCTTGAAAATGGGATTAAAAATCCCCGCATAAAAAAAAGCCATGCATGAGTGATTCATACATGGCACAAATTATTTTGTTTATTTGCCTGTCTACTTGACAGGGAGCAGTTCATATTTTGAAAGAAGGATCTTTTTTAACTTTCTTTAAGTGTTTCAATGAGTTCTTTACGAGTATAGTCGCCACTGACAAGGTCTTTACGAATTTGTTGACCGGAGTTGCTTTCTTTTTCGGTCTGTTCGATGAATTGATCACTTAGAGGATCTTTATGAAAATGAACAAAGCGTTTATCTAAAGAGGCAAAATCTTGAATTGTTAAATGTTCTTCGAGCTGACTTAAACCTTCCATATAAATGGATAAGTCGCGGTAAGGTTCTTCCACATAATATTCTAAATCTTGATCATTGGCTTGTCTATTTTTGTAAGTTGTTTGAGCTTTTTTCCATTCTTTATAAGCTTGGTAAAGTTTATGAGCTCTTGGCTCAATTTTTTCTTTGTCTTTTTGACGTTCTTTTAAAAAGGCTTCACTCGTATTTAACTGATCAACAATATATTCTGCTTGATATTTTAAGTTAGCTAAGGCTTGAATCATATTAGCGTCTTCAATGTGTTCGACTAAAAGATCATAATCGTTTAAATAATCTTTAGGCGTTTCTTCATAAGGCTCTAACATTTCTGCTTTAACTTCATAAGGAGTTTCATAACGTTTCCGTCTTGTAATGACGCGGTATAAGCGTTGGAAAAAATTAGGTTTTAAGTAAGCCAGTTCCGGATCAATGGCTACTTGTAAATAATATTCTGCTTGACGAAGGTAATGGTTCCAATCCGTTAATAAGTTGTCATAAACCTCTTCTTCTTCTTGAATAATTCGGTCTAGATTTTCTTTAAATAATTCAACCATTGTTTCTTCATCTGCGATTAAGTTCCACTGATCATCGGTTAAAATCGTCATACTCAATTGGTAACTTTCGATCCATTTTCGGTATTCATCAAATAATTGAATATATTCATTCCACTGTTTATCTAAGTCAAATCGCTCATTGACTAACATTCTAAAAAACGCGATACTTTGAGCATGGTTTAATTGAGTTAATACATTTTCTCGCTCCATTCTTCCATCTCCTTTCACTTTTGATTTTACAGGATTGTAGACTACTTTTCTAATATTCTTTCTTAATTTATCGCTCTTTATCTGTTATTTCATGATATACTATGACTATGTGTTTTTAGGAGGTGATGATGTGACTCAATCTGTCGATAAAGCATGGCTATGGATTTTAATGAGCTTTCTATTGTTTTTTGGACAAACCTTTGGACTAGCAATTGTCTTTTTCATTGGATTACTTTACTTTTTATTTCAATTTTTAGAGCTGCAATCTTTTGTTGATCAATTTTTCAAAACAACGATGGGGCAATCTGAACAATCTTTTGGACAAAAGTACGCTATCTATGCCCTTTTAACTGTTGTCTTTTTACTATTAAGCTTAGCTTTTTCAAACTTTATTGCTCGTTTGAGTATTCATTTATTTATTTTATATCACGCAGTAGGAGCACTCATGGCTTTAGTTCAGCTGTGGTATTTAAGAAGCATTCATTTATTAAAGCAAACACGTTTCCAATGGGTTTATCGTTTGCTTTTACATAGTTTGTTTATAGGGATCGCTGTTGTTAAGCCGGAGTGGTTTAATTTCCTTTTAGCGATGATTACTTTACTCATTGGTTGCTCTCTTATTCCTTATTTACCTATAGCAGTTAGGAAGTGGCCTATTCCTTTATGGATTACTTTTTTAGCGCCTTTTCAGCAAAACCGCAAAACACTGAAAAATAAAAAAAAGTTTGAAGAAAAGCCTGCGGTCTTAAAACAAACCCCCTTATCTTTATATATCCACTTAGAACATGTTAACGGGGGACAATTTGCCCATATTGATGTGGGGTTTGAAGGAAAAATCTATGCTTATAATAACTTTGACCCTGATTCATGGCGCTTAGGACGTTTAGTGGGAGATGGTGTGCTCGTTGTAGCCAAAGAAGAGGACTACTTAAGCTTTAGACGTCATCATCACTCAACTGCTTGGGTCTATCATGCAAATCTTACGCCTCAACAATTAAATCGAGTAGAAGACTTCTTTGACGACATTTTAAGTCAAACGGAACCTTTCACGCTAACATCTGCTCGTCAATCTGGCCACGCTGTCGGTAAACTGAGTCGTTGGGGACGAACAGATATCTATAAATTTAAACCACACTCAAAATACCAAACTTACTTTTTATTAGGAATGAACTGCGCTCAATTTGTTGATGATTTAATTACCACCACAAAGCTAGATGTTTTTACCACCTTTGGTCTTCAAACACCAGGAAACTTCTATCATTATTTAGAGCTCCAAAAAAGACAACACCCTCAATCTTTTGAATCTTGGGATGTTGTCCAACCGCATTCCTTTTATCAATCATAAAAAAGCTTCATCCTTGGCGATGAAGCTTTTTATATTTAGTGATAGTTTGTTGGTTTGGCCATAATCATATCAAGTTGTCCGGTAAATGTAGCTTCACGGGAGTCTTTTGGTAAGATGAATGAATTTCCTTTACGAATTTCGTAATGTTGGCCTTCCATATCTAAATATCCTTTACCATCAATAACAGTTAACATTAAGTAAGGATTAATATCCGTTAATTCAACTCGGTTGGATACTTTAATTCGCTCAACTTTATAATAAGGCGTCTCAATTAATCTTAAAATGGAGTCCGGCACTTGTTCTTCGGCGCGGCGGTTAAACGGACTGTTATGGTGAGGTACTTGTGTAACTTCTTTAGCTTGTTGCAAATGCAGTTCGCGATGATTTCCTTTGTCATCTTTACGATCGTAATCATATAAACGATAAGTGGTATCAGAACTTTGTTGAATTTCAAGTAACATAATCCCTTTTCCGATCGCGTGAATGGTTCCCGCAGGCACATCAAAAAAATCGCCTGGTTGTACTTTCACTTCTGTTAGTAGATCATTCCACTGACCTTCTTCGATCATTTTTTCGAACTCTTCCGGCTCTAATGCATTATGTCCATAAATAATCGTTGCACCGGGTTCGGCATCTAAAATATACCAACACTCGGCTTTACCTTGTTCGCCTTCATGTTTATAAGCATAAGCGTCATTAGGATGAACTTGAACAGATAAATCTTCTTTAGCGTCGATAATTTTAACGAGTAACGGAAATTCCTTTGGTGGATTCTTACCAAATAAATGTGGACGCTCGCGGTATAATTCATCTAATCCTTTATTTAAGTGATAATCTGGATAGGTAATGGTGGACACTCCGTTTGGATGAGCACTAATGACCCAAGCTTCTCCTACTTGATCATTAGGAATATTGAAGCCGAATTCAGTTTTTAAACGGGCCCCACCCCAAATACGCTCTTTAAATGTTGGTTTTAAAAATATTGGTTGCATCGCGTAATCCCCCCTCGTAGTAATTGGTAAATCGTTTACAAATTTATTATAACAGACATTTGATTTTTCTTAACCTAATAACAAAAACTTCTTAAGCAGTTATCCTACTTAAGAAGTTTTATCGGCTTAATAACTAAAGGTTAAATCCGTCCAGTCTTTTAAAACATCATAATAAAGACTAGCATAATAGCGCGCCATCGCTAAGTTGTGATCTAAATAGTTTCCGCACTCTTTCGGGGAGTTACCAGGAATATCACCATGATAATCTTTAGCCCACTCGAAGGTTCTTGTTAGTAAATCGAGTAAATCTTTAGCTTCAATTTGATCTGTTGTAATTAAATAAAAGCCTGTGCGGCATCCCATAGGACCAAAATAAATAATCTCATCTTTAAACTTGGGATCGTTTCGTAAAAAGGTTGCTCCTAAATGCTCTAAAGTGTGCATTTCTCCTGTATTAAGCACCAAATCTTTATTAGGGCGAACAAAACGTAAATCATAAGAATATAATTTACGATCCCCCACTGTATCGATCCGAGAAAGATAAAGACCCGGTTCTAAGTGACAATGATCCACTGTAAAGCTTGCGATTTTCTCCATACTATCTTCCTTTCTTTCTTAAGCTCTCTGATACGCCTTCGATCAGCCATTTAGCATGCATCGTATAAATTTGTGAAAAAGTATCCTTAGACCAATTTTCGATAAAAGATCGCTCAATCACACTATGAATGATGGTACTAATAAAACGAACCCGTTCCAACTCAATTTCAATATCTTCCATTGGATTATCTGTGCCTTTTAGCGTCCAGGATAAATAGTAACTACGATATAAATCGCGTAAATTTTGAGAATAAAATTCTTCTTTAATGACATCTCCATATTCTTTTAATGTTTTTTTCAAATTGTGTTGATGTCTTTGATAAAGTTGTTGAAACACTTGATGCATGTTCACGGTATAATGACGGATCGTTGTGAAGTAACAATCTTCTAAGTCATCAAAATATTGATAAAAGCTTCCTCTTGAAATATTCGCTGTTTCAATAATCGCTTTCACTGTCGCGTGCTGTAAAGGATGCTGTTCAAATTCTTGTTTGGCAGCTGATAAAATACGCTCTTTTTTTTCATCTGATAAGTTATGAAATGTTTCCTTGGCCATGAAATATACTCCTTTTAGTCATTATAACAACGTCCTCTGAATATTTCCATTATACCACGATGCTTTATAGTGACCAATATTAAAAACGTCTCTCACAAAGAAGAGACGAATTTTAAATTGATTAGTGAGTCTTTCCGCCTACCATTTTAATATCTTCTTTATCTTTAAAATCAATCATCGCTTCAATGGCTACTTCAATTCCGCGACTCATATCTTGTAAAGACATGGAAGGTTGGTCCGGTCGGTCAACCACTTGTTCTGTCATAAATGGAATATGCATAAAACCTGCTTTAGTCTTTGGAAACTCTTTGTGAGCGTAATAAAGAGCTTGGTACATAATGTGATTACAGACAAAGGTTCCTGCTGTATTAGATACACTGGCAGGAAGTCCCGCATCGCGAATCGCTTGAGTCATCGCCTTAATCGGTAAGGTGCTAAAATAAGCCGGTGCTCCGTCTTCGTGAATGACAACATCAATGGGTTGATTCCCTTCGTTGTCAGGAATACGTGCATCGTCTTCATTAATCGCGACACGTTCTGGAGTTAATCCTGAACGTCCCCCTGCTTGCCCAATAGCTAATACCATATCTGGCTCATGCGTGCGCATCGCATCAAGTAAAACGTCTCCTGATTTATGGAACACCGTTGGAATTTCCACTTTAATAATTTCTGCATCTTTAATCGTATTTGGAAGCAACTTAACCGCTTCAATTGCTGGGTTAATCGCGTCTCCTCCAAAAGGGTCAAACCCTGTTACTAATATTTTCATCGTTTTCATCCTTTCTTTTTATTTAAAAAGCCCATACATACATTAACACAATATGAACAATGACCATAATTAATGCGATCGGCATTTGGTCACGAATAATACTATAAGGACTCTTCGTCTCAAGTAAAGCTGCAGGTAATGCGTTAAAGTTTCCAGCCATCGGAGTCATTAACGTGCCACAATATCCTGCCGTTAAGCCTAGTGCGCCAACAATAATTGGATCAGCGCCTAGTTCAATAACAAAGGGAATACCTACTCCGGCTGTAATCACCGCAAAAGCAGCAAATCCATTCCCCATAATCATTGTAAAGATAACCATTCCTAATACGTAAGCCACCACACCAAAAAATTGATGGTTTGCTGGAACCACTGAGCCAATAATATTAGCAATGACCTCACCAACTCCTGCCACAGTAAAGACCGCACCTAAAGCGGCTAATAGTTGAGGTAAAATACTCACACTAGAAACTTGTTGTACCATTCGGTCCGATTGTTCAACTAATTCTCCAGCCTTTGCTTTAGTAACTAGTAAAATAACCATCGTTCCAATGGTCGCTCCCACTCCTACCGCCGCACGACTTAAGTTCGGAACATATTGAGCAAAAGCTAAAGCCGATAGTGCTAAGATTACTACTGGAATAAAAATTTTATTATTTAAACGTGTAGCATTTCGTTCTGCTTCTTCTTCCGTTACTTGAGGAAGTGTTCCCACTTGAACTTGTTTGAATAGCGTAAGTATAGCCAAAATAACCACTAACATACCGACTATTTGAGGTGGAATCCATGAACCAAAAATAAAAATAATACCTAAAATTGTCCAAAAAGCAGTCGCTCCTAGGCGAGTTGGATTCGTGTGGTCTTTAAATACGCGACTCGCTGTATATAATAATTGAGAACCAATTACAGCATAAATAATATTCATTAAAGTATCTTGCATTGCCATCTTATTGCTCCCTTCTTGAACTGTACTTACGTTTTAAGCGTTGATCCAGTAAGTAGTTATTTAGAAAACTTAGTATTAAAGCAATTAAGGCGACAGGAATTGATGCGCGGGCAATAAGAGCAATATTATCTGGATAACCTGCTTCACCTAAAAATCCTGAAATAAGTAGTACGCCTCCTGAGGCCGCAAAGGTGTTTTGGGCAAAGAAGTTACCGAAGTTATCGCTTGCGGCAGAACGTGCTTTAATTTTATCGATATCGTCTTCATCTAATTCACCATACTTTGCTTCCGCTGCTGCCTGAGCCATCGGTTGAATTAACGGACGAACAAACTGAGGATGCCCTCCTAATTCAATCGCTAAAGCTCTAGCAACTTCACGAATACCTTGGTAAAGGGTCAACAAACCTCCAGTACTTAACCCCTTCATTGAGGAAATCAAATGCACTGCTTGTTGTTTTAACCCGTATTTCTCTGCTAAACCTAACATCGGTAGCGCAATAAAGAAAATTGTTACAATTCGCTGTTCGACAAACTTCTCTCCTAAAATAGTTAAAAACTCGCTGACACTCATTCCTGATACTAGAGTTGTCACAAAACCTGCGAGCACTACCGTCGCAATGGTATCCATTTTCAAAATAAAACCAATAACGATAATGACAACGCCAATTAATTTAATCCATTCCATTTTTTCCTCTCCTTTTCATTGGAATAGGCCTATTATACCAGAATTTGCTATTTTTTAATAAGCATATTGCTAGAGTCCCAGTGAAGAAAGCGCTACAATAAACTTAGTGAAAACTATTAATTTTAAAGGAGAGGATTTATTATGTCACTAAAAGTTGGCGAACGCGCCCCTGAATTTACTTTACCTTCTATTAATGGAAAAGACGTTTCTTTATCCGACTTTAAAGGTCAACGTATTTTACTATCCTTTCACCCATTAGCTTTTACAAGCATTTGTGGAGACCAAGTGCGCGATTTAGCAGTTCACTTTAATGATTTAAAAGAAAAAGGAATTGACGCAGTACTTTCTATTTCTGTGGATCCTGCTCCAGCTAAAAAAGTTTGGGCAATGTCGTTAGATATTAATCCAGAAGAAATTATTTTCTTATCTGACTTTGAACCTAAAGGCGAAGTCGCTAAAAAATATGACGCTTATATCGAAGACTGGGGTATGTCCGGACGTAATACTTATGTCATTGATGGCGATGGTATGATTGAAATCGCAATCGACAATGATCCAGGCCAATTACCTGATTTAGAAAGTTTAATCGAAAAACTATAAACACATCTTTAATTTAACGTGCTATCTACAAGTAGACTAGGTAGCACGTTTCTTTCATTTTCATATAAAAGGAGTCGATCAATCAATGGAAATCATTCATTACGGTCAACATGAAGATCAATTTATTGAAGTCCACGTGCCTTCTAAAGTGAATAGCCCCAATCAGTGGCTAGTATTAGTTCATGGAGGTTACTGGCGCGATAAATATAACTTGTCTTTAAGCGATCCTTTAATTGAATTATTGTTAAATAAAGGATTTAAAGTAGTTAACATTGAATACCGCCGTGGTCATCATCCATGGCCAATTCCTGAAGAAGATGTCAAAAAGGCGATTCAATTTTTTAAAGACTCTACATTCTTTAAAGGAGAAGAAATTATTTTAATCGGCCACTCCGTCGGCGGGCAACTTGCTTTAAATAATGCTTCGCAAGCAGAGAGAATCATAGCTCTTGCTCCCGTGACAGATGTTCTCTATACAAAAGAGCACCATTTAGGTAATGAAGCTGTTAAAGATTATTTTGGTGACGCACCAGATTCGTTACTAAAAGAAGCTTCACCTCTTTCAAGATTACCCCTCAAAACGAAAACATTAATGATTCACGGCTTTAATGACGAACAAGTCAAAATAGAGACAACCTTTAAATACATCGAGAAAAATAACAAAAACAATATTGATCTATATGCTTACGCCGTTTTTCCTCATATGGATTGTATTGATCCTGAAGGTAAACATATTGACGTCATGATAAACTGGATTAAAAAACATAAATAAAAAAGGCGTGTCTCCTGTATCATTCAGGAAACACGCTTTATAATTAAGTGATTAATGTTCGTTTGGATCATTTTCTGCATCTTCATGAGTTGGATGAGTTGTTCCAGGAACATGGTCTGGGCCCGCATAAATAGAATAGAGTTTTAGCGGTTCATCCCCTGTATTGGTTACATTATGCCAAGTATCTGCAGGAACGAAAATTGCGTCATCGGCTCCAACTTTTGCTTCAAAGTTTAAATCGTCTTCACTCGGTCCCATTTGACATAAACCTTTACCTGACTCAATGCGTAAAAATTGTTCAATACCGTGGTGAATTTCTAAGCCAATATCATCGCCTGGTTCGATGGACATAACGGTAACTTGTAAATTGTCTCCTGTCCAAATCGTACGACGATAGTAGTCGTTATCAAGGGTCATCCCTTCAATATTTTCTGTCACAGGTTGTTTACCGCGATCACTGTAATCATAAGTCATGTTGAATTCCTCCTTCAAACCTTTGTTGCATCTACAACTACATTATAATTATTTTAAAGAAAGTGTTCAAACAAAATGAATTAAAAAACTCCTCAAATGAGGAGTTTAAAATTATGCTTCAAAATAACCATTGGTTGGATTATATTTCCATACCGCAGATGGAGCGTTTGTTGCTGGATCTGCTTCGTAAATTTCAATCGTATATTCAGAACCATTTAATGTTACTTGGACAAATTGATCGATTTGGCTCGCTTCGTCTAGTGATCCTAGAAGAACCGAATTGCTTGATTCTTCTAATACTTGCCAGTCATCTAAATCATTATTTAAAACGAAATCATACCCTGACACGTCATTCGTATCATACATATACTGCAAGTCCCAAATAACTTCAACGCCGTCAAGAGACGCTTCGTCATAAACTTCTTCGGTATTCTCTGGATCTTCTGTCTCGTCTTCTTGAGCAGTTTCTACGGGGTCTTCATTCAATTCCACATTGTCTGATTGATCTAAAATCTCTAGCGTTTCATTATCCACATCAATCCATTCCCCATCAGCCCACGTTATCGTCACACTTTGGTCATGGGTTTCAAAGGAAATCGCTTCGTCTGGGTGAGTTGCTGAATAGGTATGGATCGTTGCGCCATCGATACTACTTAATTTCCAACTCGATACATCTGGTGTAAAGCCGTAATTGTAACTAATCACACGTTGGTAGTAATCAGCTACATCCCATAATGTATCCCAATCGAAGTTCCCTCCTAAAGCGACTTCTTCCATTGGTAAACTTTCCCATTCTTCGTCTACCGTTGGTTCAACATCTTCTTGCGGATCGACTTCGACTTCTTCATCGACACCGTCAATTGCTTCACTAGCTTGTTCTGTTTGTGACTGCTGATTAGTTGCTTCATTCGTCATTGATGACTTTAACGATTGAGTTGATGGACGTGTTTGAGTAGGCAAGACACTGGATGACTCTTTTTTAACTTCATCTACCATCTTCATTGAAGTTAAATCATATACTTTTTGGTTAATACGAACGCGGTTATTATCTAATATTTCAACGTCAAGTTTTTCACGTTGGTTAGTCGTCGGGTGAAGATAGCTTGCTTCAAAACGATCCGCAAACACACGGTCTAAACGCCATGTTTGTTGATTATATTGATCGTTTGAAAGGCCACTCTCATCAGCCACTTTATTAGCGATCATTGCTTTTTCGTAAAATTGGACAAAGTCTTCTAAATGAGCAAAAGCTGTCTGTCCTTCGATTGAAATCGCACTTAATTCTGGTGTCGCCAGAGCATTAAGCAATGTTTCTTTCGTTGCTTGACTTTGACCAACCGGCGCATTATTAAAGGCTTCAGCAAACTCATATAAATACTGAACTGCTAAATCATCTTGAATTTCATGGTCTTGAATAAAAGTTTGTGTGACTGATTCTTCATCACTTGTACCATTTAATTGTTGATCAATTAATTGAACCTTTAAATCAGTCATCCAGTCATTAACTGCTTCAATTGAACTACCTGACGTTGCATTTAATTCAGCAACTGTTTTAAGTTCTAAATAAGCCACTCGCATATCCGATGGATCTAAAGAAAAACCGTTTTGGTTGAGGGCTTCAAAAATCCCAACGACTCCATTGACTCCATCAGTTGATTCCACAGATGCTATTTGAACACTGGTATTCTGTACTCCAGCTGTAATTAAAGCATTGCGATAAGAAATATCATTTACTTGAGTAATGTTTTCAGGAGTTATTACATCAACGACTACACCTTGTTGAGCAAAGTCTGGATTAATTGCTGCACTTAAATAATAACTATCTTGTTGAATCCCATCTTCTTGCGCGATTAAATCAACTAAAGATTGATCGACATAAACATACTTACTTTTATTTCCTTGATGTTGACCTAATAAAATAAGTGTCTCTTTTTGTTGTTCATTCGTTAAAGATTGACCTAATACAACGAGGTCATTTAATTGTTGTTCTTCAGCATGGGCAGTCCACGGAAGGGATTTAATATTAAATAATCCCACTGCTGGGTTGCTTAATATAAGCATACTAGTTGTTAAAAGAAAGAATTTTCTTAACTTCACGTCTAAACCTCCTAAATGTTTTGACTTACTTCTATTGTACCGATTTTATACATTCAATTCATCTTTGCCTGCTTAAATTTTACTTACAAATTGGTTACAGTTATACAAAAAAAGCCGAAGTGTCTTAAGAAACACTTCAGCTTTTACTAACCTCGGTAAGCCATAAAAATAAAGTTTAAAACAAATAAAGTAGCACTTACCCAAATAATAGGGTGAATTTTGCGGGCTTGGCCGATCACTACTTTTACAATGATATAAGTAATGAAACCAAAGGCAATTCCGTTGGAAATACTATAAGTTAGAACGGTCATAATAATCGTTGTAAAGGCAGGAATGGCTTCTGTAAAGTCGTTCCAATCGATTTCTGCAAAGGAAGCACTCATTAAAATTCCGACAATGATTAAAGCCGGTGCCGTAGCTGCTGCTGGAACGAGACCAATGACAGGTGCAAGAATAATACTAAATAAAAACATTAGCGCAGTCACAACCGATGTTAAACCTGTTTTACCACCCGCACCAATTCCAACGGCACTTTCTGTAAAAGTAGTCACGTTTGTGGTTCCTAAAAATGAACCGATAATTGTTGCGGTAATATCAGAAATAAATCCTTTTTCAAGACGCGTTGAACTTCCTGATCCTTTAAGTAGTGCTTCTTCATCTGCTTGGGTGAAAATTCCTGAACGACGTCCTGTTCCAATTAACGTTCCTACCGTATCAAAGGTATCTGTTAAGCTCGCTGCAAAGATGAAAGGAATGACAGTAAATAAATCATGATTTTTGAATAAGCTCATAATTCCTTGACTTCCCCAACCTTTACCTGCCAAAGAGCTAAACTCTTCCCAAATGAGAGAATACGAAGGAAAGCTATTCATCCCGTGAATATCCACTACTCCTAAAGGAATACCTAAAAGAGTAGTTGCTAATAAGCCAATTAAAATAGCTCCTTGAACTTGTTTTAACATTAAAATTAACGTAAAAACAACCCCAAATAAGGCCAATTGAATCGTTGGATCATTGAATAGAGCTAACGAAGGAACTTCATTGAACTCAACAAAGCCAATATTTAAAAAGCCAATATAAGCAACGAATAAACCAATTCCTCCACCAATCGCATTTTGCAGTGGTCTGGGAATAGCACGGAAGATTTGTTTACGAACTCCTGTAAAAGTGAGAACTAAACTAATTAATCCACTAATTAAAACAATTCCTAACGCTTCAAAAGGTGTAAAACCTCCAGCAATAACCACCGTATAAGTAAAGAAGGCATTTAACCCCATACCGGGTGCTTGAGCGTAAGGAATATTTGCATAAATCCCCATTAATCCCGTTCCAATAACAGCCGCTAGTATCGTTGCGATATATACGCCGTAGTATGGAAGCCCTGCGTCAGATAGAATCGCTGGGTTGACTGCTAAAATATATGACATCGCAAAGAATGTTGATAAACCAGCGATAACTTCTTTTGATACAGTCGTGCCGTATTCATCAAGCTTAAAATACTTATTTAACATCTCCAACCTCCAAAAATAGTTATCATCCAAACATATTTATTGAAGCTGTGACAAATAATTTAAAAATAATGCCTAATCACAAACCCAATAGTCAATTATTTACGGTAATTGGTAGAAACTCTTCAACCTTATTTTGAAGATTATATTTGGATGTCTTTTTATTATAGCGAATTTATAGAAATTGAAAAGAAGAAAATAAAAAAAGAACGTACTTTCGTACGCTCTTTAGGTTTATTAGTCATCTAAGTCGACTTTTAATACTTTTTTATCGTGGGCATCAATTTTAACTTTAGTTTCTGTTCCGGCATTTTTAAATTTAATTTCCCAAACAGTTAATTCACCATCGCGGTCTAATTCCCATTTTTCGATTTCGCCAGCGTCAGCACCTGCTTCTTCTTTAGCAATTTTTTCTGCTTCTTCTTTAGAAACAATGCCGTCTAGATTGATTTTTTCTTTCTCACGCTCAACGCCGTTTTGTTCGTCTTTATCAAGTTCTTTGACTTTTTCTTTAATGATTTCTTTTGTTTCAGCGTCAATTTTTAATGAGTATTCGCTCATATCATCAATACCATCGAAATCATAGATCCAACGGCCTTTATCTTGTTTTAACTTAACACTTTCTAAATCAGTGTCTGGATATTTTTCTTTGTATACTTTTAAAGCATCTTCAAAAGAAATAACAGCGCTTTGTTCTGTTGCTGCTTGTTCTGTTGAAGTTTCAACTGCTGAAGATTCTTCAGCAAAAGCAAGTGGAGATAAAGTTAATGCACTAGAAGTTAATAAAGCGAGTCCTAAATATTTTACTGTATTTTTCATTGTATTGTTCTCCTTTTCTTTAATACAATGCTATTATCTAACAATCATGAAGCCTTCTCATCCGTCTAGAGGATGATATTTCACAAGCTTCATCTTAATCATAAATATTTAGTTTTAAAAAGTGTAGTAAAACGCTTAGAATCAACATTTCTTTAACTATTCTTAATGCCTTCATAAATGTTTAAAGCGTCTTTCATCATTCTAACATTGTGAACGCGCACAATGTTAGCTCCTTGTTGAATGGCCATTAAGCTTGCGGTAATGCTTCCTACATCTCGGTCTTTAGCTTGTTCATGGCCTGTGAGTCTTCCAATAAATCGTTTGCGGCTCACTCCGTATAACACACACACTTGTCCAACAGGATTATAGCGTTTAATATCTTTTAATAAGGCTAAATGATCTTCCACACTCTTCCAACCCACCCCAGGATCGAAACAAACGCGGTCTAAACTAATTCCATACTTTTGAAACTTTTGTACCATTTCTTGTTGGTAGCCTTTAAGTTCTTCTTCTAAAGAATGACCTTCCCATTGTCTTGAATGCATGTAAATGTAACCCGCCTTTGGATAATTAGCGATCACATCTAGCATCCCTTCCATGTCGCCGCCTTTAATATCATTAATGATATGTGCTCCTTTATTTAAAGCCCACTCAGCAACTTGAGGAAAATAAGTATCCACAGAAATAATCACTCGATCATCGGATTCTAACGCTTCTAAAATAGGTGTTAGGCGACGAATCTCTTCTTCGGGTGCCACTTCTGTGTAGCCTGGACGAGTGGATTGAGCCCCTAAATCAATAATATCGACGCCTTGAGCGACCATCTCGTCGATTTGCGATAAAGCATCTTTTGACTGATAAAAGTCACCTCCATCAGAAAAGGAGTCTGGAGTGACATTGACCACTCCCATAATTAAACCTCGGGAAGTGTTAAATACTTGTTTAATATTTACCATACTTTTATCCTTTCAATTGATTTAATAATTGTTTAAACGCTTGAACACGTGCACTATAATGAACAGCTTCTTCTTTTGGTAACTGAGCGACGGTTACATCTTTTTTAGGAACAACTAATATTGAATCAAACCCGTAGCCATTACTTCCTCGCTGATTCGATGAAATAGTAAAAGGTAAGCGACTCTCTGCCTTAACCACCCGTCCATCCGGGTAAGCATATACAAGGCAAGCGACTAACGTAGCTTTTCTAGAATAGTTTCTAGAAGCGTCGTATAATTCTAAAATTTGTTCATTCATCTCAAACTCGCTAGACCCTGGAGCAAAAAAACGTTTGGTCTTAAGTCCTAATAGATTAGGAAAGTCTTCTAACTCTAATCCGCCATCGTCTCCTAAAACTGGACAATTAATTTCTTTAGCAATCGTCAGCGCTTTAAGCGTTGCGTTTTCAGCGTAACTTGCGCCCGTTTCTTCAATATCAATCACTTCATTTATATAAGCGCGGTAACTTTCTAACGGTACCGGGCTCCAAGGACTTAATTCTTTAATTTTAGCTTGATTATCTGTGCCATAAATCATTGGACGTCATCCAAAAAGAGCTGTTGATAATCTTTTTCTTTAAAGATTCCTTCAAAAGCATAAGTCTTTGTATAACTATGAGGGGTTTTGACTCCGCGCATTGTCATACACATATGCTCTGCTGAAATAGCCACTGCTACGCCTGCTACTGGGGCGTTTTCAAATAAACGTTCAGCGATCATAATAGTTAAATCTTCTTGCACGCTCGGTCTAGCTGCAGCGTCTTCCACTAAGCGAGCTAATTTACTTAAACCAAGTACTTGATTTTCCTTTGGAATATAAGCAATATGTGCCTTACCAAAAAATGGAAGCAAATGGTGTTCGCACATAGAATAAAATTGAATATCTTTAACGAGCACCATACCTTCTTTATTTTTCGTATCAAACATTTTGTAGTCATCAAAAGGCGCATTAATAAGCCCTGAAAACACTTCTGCATACATTCTTGCTACACGTTTAGGCGTATCTTTAAGACCAGGACGATGAACATCTTCTCCAATAGCAGTTAAAATCATTCGTGTCGCTTCTTCAATTTGATGAAGTTGAGCGGGTAGTAATCCTTTAGCGGGATACCAATTAGACTCTACTAATGTCAATTCTTGATCTGTCACCTCTTGTAAACCTTCTTCTAATTGATAGTCTGGTTGCTTTGAATCAAATAAATGATCTTCTTGCCAAATATCTAGGAGTGGCTCAATAACGAAGCGACGCTTTTTCGCTTCTTTATGAGGGATAGTTAAACGGTCGGTTTCAATTGTTTGTCCATCAAACCAAATAATATCGAGATCTAAAGTACGAGGACCCCATTTAACTTCTTTCGTTCGTTTCGCTGCAATTTCTTGGGCTTGTAGAACAGTTAGTAATTCCTCAGGATCAAGAGATGTATTGAGTCTCACGCCCGCGTTATAGAAGTTATCTTGTTCAACGGGACCATAAGGAGCCGTTTCGTACAAAGAAGAAACATCTAACAGTTCAATCGTAGGTAGTTCATTTAAACTGTTTAATGCTTTTTCTAAATGCTTTTTACGGTCTCCTAAATTACTACCAATGGATAAATATACTTGATACATTAATAAAATTCACGTCCCATCTCTATTTCAATACAATCATAAATGCCTGCCATAGGCACACTATATTTTCTTATGCGTACTATCGCTTCATTTGTAATATGACGAAAATGAACTTCTATAATATCTAATAAGGCATAAGCAAGTCCTTCAATTAAATCATAAGAGTGATTGGCGATATGTTCAGCAAACATTTCATTGACTTCAGCATAATTGATCGTGTGATGTACATTATCGGTTTGGCCCGCTTTACTTAAAGGCAATCGCAGTTCAACATCAACTTCAATGGGTTGGCCTAGCTTTTTTTCCTCTTCTAAAACGCCGTTATACGTATAAAATTTCATATTTTTAATGCGAATCTTATCCATCCCAAGATCCTCCTTTAATTAATGGCTTTATTATAACAAATTTCCATTAATAAATCCTGAATTGTAAAATTAAGCTAGAAAAAAACAAATAGGACCATTTGTGCTACACTATTTATGAGTCCAATCATAAATAAGGGAGTAGACACAAAATGGCCTATACACATCTTACCACGAAAGAACTGACTTGGATAGAAAACTACTACGAAATTGGCGAAAAAGCTTACATAGTCGCTAAAAAGTTAAGAAGATCTGCTCAAACCATCTATAATGTCTATCATTATTTAGACGATGGTGGAACTATCATCGACTATTATGAAGGCTACAAAGCTAACAAATCTAAGTGTGGCTCT
>NZ_FNEL01000035.1 GCF_900100125.1 Dolosicoccus paucivorans
GCCTTCATAATAGTCGATGATAGTTCCACCATCGTCTAAATAATGATAGACATTATAGATGGTTTGAGCAGATCTTCTTAACTTTTTAGCGACTATGTAAGCTTTTTCGCCAATTTCGTAGTAGTTTTCTATCCAAGTCAGTTCTTTCGTGGTAAGATGTGTATAGGCCATTTTGTGTCTACTCCCTTATTTATGATTGGACTCATAAATAGTGTAGCACAAATGGTCTTATTTGTTTTTTTCTAGCTTAATTTTACAATTCAGGCTATATAGAAACAAACGTGTTTTCTTGTTTGTTTCTATCTTTTTTTCTGTTATTTTATATAATTTAATAAGTAACCCAGCTTTTTTGTTAAAAGTCACTTTATTAGCCAAAAAAAGATAAAAGCGTTATTCTATATCAAATACGTCCCATAGGTCATAATTAATGGAGGGTCTGATGATACAATTTGAACACGTTACAAAACAATATGGCGAAAAAATTGTTTTAAAAGATATAAACTACACGATTAATAAAGGAGAGTTCTTTGTTATTGTCGGCTCAAGTGGGAGCGGCAAGACAACTAGCTTAAAGTTAATTAACCGATTAATCGAGCCGACAAAAGGGAAAGTCTTAGTCAATGGAGAAGACGTTCAACAAATTAATAGCCGTGATTTACGACTAGCAACAGGTTATGTGCTACAGTCCGGAGCATTGTTTCCTAATTTAACGATCGGTGAGAATGTTGCTTTAATTCCGGAAATGAAAAAGTGGCCTAAAGAAAAAATAAAGGAAAAAGCCTATCGACTTCTAACTCAAGTAGGTTTAGAAGGAGAAGATTACTACCATCGTTACCCAAGAGAATTATCCGGCGGCGAAAAACAGCGGGTCGGAATTGTACGCGCACTGATTGCTAATCCTGATATTTTATTAATGGACGAGCCCTTTAGTGCACTTGATCCTATTATTAGACAACAATTGCAACAATTGACTCAACAATTACATGAAAAAATGAAAATTACGACCGTATTCGTAACTCATGATATGAATGAAGCTTTTGAATTGGGTGATCGAATTGCGGTAATGAGAAACGGACAAGTGTTGCAAATTGACACCCCTCAAGCGATTAAGACCAACCCAGCGAATGAGTTTGTCGAACAGTTTTTTATTAAGGAGACACTTTAATGCAATCAATCATTCAAACATTTCAAGATAGACAAGCTCAGTGGTTCCAAGCATTGATTGAACATATCCAAATCTCGCTGACAGCTTTATTTATTGCGATGCTGATTGCGATTCCTTTTGCGATTTTAATTGTTAATCATAAAAAACTCTCTGAAGGCATCTTACAAATATCAGGAGTAACTCAAACAATTCCGTCCTTAGCTTTGTTAGGGCTGTTAATTCCCGTTTTCGGTATTGGTAAATTGCCAGCAGTCATTGTCTTAGTTGTGTATGCTTTATTTCCTATTTTGCAAAATACTTTAACCGGACTACAAGAAATCGATCCGATGCTTCAAGAAGCGGCAACAGCTTTTGGAATGAATCGCTTAGAAAAGTTGAAAAAATATGAACTTCCTTTAGCAATGCCGATGATTATTGCTGGTATTAGAACCTCTTCGGTTTTAATTATCGGAACGGCTACTTTAGCAGCTTTGATTGGTGCAGGAGGATTAGGAAGCTTTATATTGTTAGGTATTGACCGAAATAATACAGCTCTTATTTTAATTGGAGCGATCTCATCAGCTATCTTAGCTGTCTTAATCAACTTCTTAATTAAAAAATTAGAAGGTACTTCAATGAAGACGATTGTAATGGCTTTTAGTGGGATTGCTTTACTATTGGCCACTACGTTTGTAAAACCTCATATGACGCCTTCAAATACGATTACGATTGCAGGAAAATTAGGAGCCGAACCTGAAATTATTATTAATATGTATAAGCTATTGATTGAAGAGGAAACAGATTTGAAAGTAGAGTTAAAACCTAATATGGGAAAAACAACTTTCTTATATGAAGCGCTAAAACAAGGATCAATTGATATTTATCCTGAATTTTCAGGAACGATCGTGCAAACACTACTAAATCAACCACCTCAATCATTATCTCAAAGTCCTGAAGAAGTGTATCAATTAGCAAAAGATGAAATATTTAAACAAGATCAATTAGTTTATTTAGAGCCGATGGAATATCAAAATACTTACGCTTTAGCTGTGCCTGAATCTTTTGCATCGAAACATCATCTAGAGAAAATAAGCGATTTAACCCGGATTCAATCTCTTCTTAAAGCAGGGGTGACTTTAGAGTTTAATGACCGTGAAGATGGAAGTAAAGGCATCTTAAACCGGTACGGTCTAGACTTAAAGGCAGTAACGATGGAGCCAGCATTACGTTATCAAGCAATTAATAATGGAGAAATTAATGTAACCGATGTTTATTCGACGGATAGTCAAATATTAGTGTATCATTTAACTCTTTTAGAAGACGATCAAAATCTCTTTCCTCCCTATCAAGGCGCTCCGTTACTTCGCAAAGAAACAGCTGACCGACACCCTGAACTAGTCGATGCTTTAACTCTATTAGCTCATAAAATTTCAACCCAAGATATGATTCAAATGAATTATGAGGTAGACGTCAATGAAAAATCTCCCGCCTCAGTCGCTAAAGCCTATCTAATTGAGCAAGGGTTACTTTTGGAATAATGTGTAAAAAGAGGCGAGACATACGTTATGCAAATAAAATCCCCTGAATGATCGATTGGTGATCGTTCAGGGGATTTTTTAAAGAAGTCCGCTAGTAGAGTCGGCTGTGATATAAGTCAATCGATTAGTTTAAGTGATAATCAACACCCGAAGTATATTCACCAAAAATATTCCATAATAGAAATTCATGGATTCCATGGTCATAAAGGGCATCGACTTGATCTTGTACTTGTTTAGTGCCGTATTCTTGATAGGTTCCTTCTGCTAGAGAATAGTCAGTAAAGTCTTGTAGCCATGGTCTTGATGTAACAGGGTTAGACACGTCTTCTAAAACTGCTTTTTCTTCAAATAAATATAAATCAACGACGTCATATGGATGTAAATCTGGATAATCTAATCCAAAAAATCCTGGCGTCCAGTGAGAAGGGTAAATCATTGAAGAAATAACGTCGACTTGTTCAGACATCTTAGCAAAGTTTTGCCCAATACCGCGCACATCATCAGCATCTCTTGCGACAGCAGTGTATCCAAAGATATCGGCAGCTACTTGAGTGCCATAAGGCATAAGTTGTTCATGGGCGTATTGTAAAAAGTCAGTGATCGCTGCAACTCGCTCGTCACCTTCGCGGTCTGATGGGTAATTTTCATAATCACCACGACCATATTTTAATGTATCAGAAATTACGTTAAATCCTTCAGGGAAGCGAATATAGTCAAATTGGATTTCTTTAAAGCCAATTTTAGCTGCTTCTTTAGCTACATCCACGTTATATTCCCAAACTTCTTTAATAAATGGATTAACGAATCGTGCTCCGTTGGCGTCCTCCCATATTTCACCATCATCTTTATTATGGAAAGAAAACTCTGGATGATCTGTTGATAGTAAATAATCTTTAAAAGTTACCACGCGAGCGATGGGATAGATTTGATTTGCTTCTAAAACCTTTAAAATTTCTTTTAGATCAACTTCAGCGTTAATATTTTCTTGAATTAAAGGGTTATCGGTCTCTAAAGGAGTCGTAATATTTCCATGGTCATCCTTAAAGTCAATAACCATCGCGTTTAAGCCGGAACTTTTAACGAATTGAATGAGTTCTTTAAAATATTCTTCATTAGCTAAATTAGAAATAGTTACGTAAATTCCTTTAACACCTGTTTCAGGGTATTCAATATGGATACCGCTATCATAATATAAACTATCAGGTAAGTTAGTCGGTTTAGATAAGATGGGTTTTGGATTAATTGAGATATTTTCATAACGATTCGCTTGATTTGAGTTTTTACGGTTATTAAAGGCGGCAATTTCATTTTGATCGTATTTGGGTTCGATCGCTAAGCCATCGGCTGATTCAGGTCCGTTTTTTTGCGCGCCTAACATTTGGCATCCTGCTAAAACTAGTACGCTACTAAGATAGATTATAAGTAAACTGATTTTTTTAAGAGAATATCGCATAAGAGCTCCTTTCTATCGGGTTGATTCTAACGAATGAATTAATTCAACTTTGGCGTTCACCAGTGTAGTGTTTAAAGGCTCAAAGTGAGTGATCGCTCGATCTAAATTGATTTCATTCGTAGTAGAAAGCGTATTAATATCTTCAATAACTTTAAAAAATGACCCAAAGTTAGAATCATCTGACGCAACCGAAGCAAATGCTTTTTCTTCTAATGATAAGTTATCCATATAATCCTTTAAGAAAATATCCATAGCTTCATCCATCGCATTTACTTCTTGATGAATAGTATTTAAAACATCTTCAGGGATATTCTTTTTGTCTTTTAAGTCGAGCAGTTCATTTTCTAAGCTTAAAATAGTATCTAACGTTTGACGAAGTTGATTGATTGTATCTTTTCTCAAAAAGACATTTTGTTGAATAGGACTATCTGTATCGGCAAATAGCTCTAACGAGTGATCTTGGTCAAGCGTTGATTCAAAGTCTTGTTGCAGCTCATCTTCTAATGCTTGAAGTTCATTGAGTTGGGCTACAAGAGAAGTCATTTCTTCTTGCATTAACCCAATAATTCGTTCTGCACGCGGAAGAGATTTGCTGCATCCGACAAGGAAAATAGTGATAAATAATAAAAATGACACATAGGTAATTTTCTTCATAGAATCTCCTTTATTTGATTCATCAAAATCTGATAAAAAGTAGTGATGAAAATTATATCAATCGTATTATATCAAACTTTAAAGTCATAACACAATCGGACAACTTTGTTATCCCCTTTAAAATAGCAAATTATCAAGGAATATGCTATAATTTTATGCATTCATTTGGGAAGTTTATAAAGGAGAGTACTGTGTTAGAAGCTGTTATTATTGTCATAACTGTTGTGGTTGACCAACTACTTAAACGCTGGGTTATCCGCACAATCCCTTTACATACCGCTAAACCAGCCCTTCCTGGTGTTTTCGAATGGTTCCATCTTCAAAACTTTGGAGCCGGGTGGGGGATGTTCGAAGGTCAAATGAGTTTGTTTTATATTGTATCAATCGTTGCGCTAGTATATCTTGGTTATGAAATATGGAAAGGCTCTTTTAACCATTGGTTGTGGCGCAGTTGCCTTTCTTTGTTGTTTGCTGGAACCATAGGTAATTTAATTGATCGAATGACGTTAGGCTATGTCACTGATATGATTTCGTTGACGTTTATATCATTTCCAGTTTTTAATGTGGCAGACATTGCTTTAACCTTAGGTGTCATAGGGATGATAATTTATATTTTAAAAATAGAAATGAGGGAGTAAGATGAGCCGACAAATTCAATTAGACGGCCAAACAGGTCGTTTAGATAAAGTATTAACTCAATTAACAGGAGAAAGTCGCTCGCTCATCCAGCGTCATCTTCAACAGCAATTTATTTTAGTTAACGGCAAAGCTGAAAAAGCGAATTATCGACTCCAAGGCGATGAACTGATTGAATTAGTGGAGTCTTTTGAAAAGCCTGAACCTTTAATGATTACGCCTCAACCCATTGAGTTTGAGATCATTTATGAAGATGAAGCCATTCTTATTGTTAATAAGCCTTCTGGTTTAGTTGTTCATCCTTCTAAAGGTCATCCAGATCAGACGTTAGCCAATGGTTTGGTTTATTATTTACACGATCAACTATCGAGTGAAGGAGAAAGTTATCGTCCTGGAATTGTTCATCGAATCGATAAGGATACCTCGGGTTTACTTGTTGTTGCTAAAACGAATCAAGCGCACCGAATTCTTTCTCAAGCAATTCAAGATAAACAATTGAGTCGTTCTTATCTTGCTTTAGTTCAAGGGCAAGTAGGGCCTGATAGAGGGATGATTGATGCGCCGATTAGACGCCACCCAACGCAAAGAACGCGCTTTGAAGTTCATTCGGTTGGTAAATCGGCATTAACAGAGTTTGAAGTGATGACAAGATATAGCGAAAATACTTTATTAAAGGTTAATCTTATTACAGGCCGAACTCATCAAATCCGAGTTCATCTCGAGTATATTAAGCATCCTATCGTAAACGATCCCATTTATTTTGGACCTCACTTTAAAGAAGATCTGTCAATTGATTCAAGTTTCGGCCAATTGCTTCACGCTTATGAATTAAGTTTAATTCATCCAATGACTAATGAGCCGATGACTTTTCAAGCACCTTTACCCAAAGAGTTCCAACAATATATTGACCAGTTAAATTAATTAAAGGAGGAGACCGTGTGTCGACAACGAGTGATAAAATTATCGAAAAAATTCGCAACTTAATTAAACTAGCTGAAGATGGAAAAGATGATGAAGAAAGTCAAACGGCACTTTTAATGGCGCAGCGTTTAATGTTACGCTATAAAATCAGTCAGCATGACCTTGAAGAGTCGTCTGATCAGGAAATCACTTTACGTTCTTTATCGGTGTATAAACGATTATATTGGTGGGAGCGAGCTTTAGCTCAAGTCATTGCAGATAATTTTAGTGTCATGTTATACGTTCAAAGCAATCAGTTTCCTCATCAACGATCCATCCAGCGTAAAATTGTTTTTATGGGATTAGAAGAAGATACGGACTTTGCTTTTAATATGTACCATTTAGCTGCCGATTCAATGCGCCATTATGCTAGTTTACACGTTCAACAAGATGATACCAGTCAATCAGATGTGGACGTACGTAAAGCCTATTATCAAGGATTTATTGACGGTTTAGAAGAAAAGTTTAAACAACAACAAGAACAAATGCGCAAAGAAAATGATCGGTATAGTTTAGTTCTAAAAACACCTAAAAAAGTTAAAGAAGCCTATGACAAGCAAGTTAAAGGCATGATTAGCTTTAAAGCGCCTAGCCTTGACGTTGAATCTCAAGCTTATAGCGATGGATTTCAAAAAGGTCAAAATGTGACTTTAGGAGCGGAGCGGTTATCTAACGATCACCGTAAATCATAAGTTAGGTGAATGAGATGTTTTATGATGAATTAATGACCCGATTGAGTACGAGAAATCAGCATCAAATTAAATTAGGCCTTGAAACGATCGAGCAATTACTTTTAAAGTTAGGTAATCCTCATCACTCTTTATCTTATATTCATGTAGCCGGAACTAACGGTAAAGGAACGATGGTTCATAGCCTTCATCAAGAACTGCGAGGGAATAAAATAAATGTTGCCTCATTTACATCGCCTTGTATTAGTCAAGTCAACGAGCAAATAAAAGTTAATGATCATTTCATTAGTGATGAAGAGCTAATCTATTATGCCTCATTAGTCGAAAAGGCTAACCAGACTCTTCTTCACTCCGCAACGGATTTTGAGTTTCTTGTTGCCTTAGCGCTTCTTTATTTTAGCCATCAAGAAGTAGAAGTTGTTATTATGGAAGTGGGGATGGGCGGAAGGTTAGATGCAACCAATATTATTCCTTCGCCATTAGTACACATTCTTACTCAAATTAGTCGAGATCATGTTTCTTTTTTATCAGATGATTTAACCGCCATCGCTAAAGAAAAAGCTGGCATTATTAAATCGAATCACCCTACAGTAAGTTATCCGCAAACAAAAGTAGTCGAAGAAGTCATTAAAAAAGAAGTTAAAAAATACGGCTCTGAGTTATTTATTGCTCAACTTGATCAATCGATTGATGGCATTTATGAAGAAATGTTACAAAAAACACTCCTGTATTTAAGCCGTGAATGGAAACGACCTTTAGACCAGTGGATTCCTTTAGAGAAGTTATCCTCTTTACCGGCACGCATGGAAATGATCCATAAAAAACCTGACGTTATTTTAGATGGCGCTCACAATCAAGCGGCTTTAGAACGTTTGTTAGATACAGCTTCAACGGACGCGGCTAGAAGAAAGGTTGCTGTGTTTGGTATTTTAGAAGATAAATCATTTGATATGCTGTTAGAGCGATTTTCTAGCGTCTTTGATATTATTGTATTAACTGAGCCTGACAGTCCTCGAGCGTTACCGGTGGAAAAATTAAAGGAATCTTTCGAAAAACATCAAGTGCATGTTTCAGAAAGTTTTAGTCATCCTGAAGTAGCGCTACAATATGCCTTGGACGCCGCTAACCCTTTAGACCGAATTTATGTATTTGGCTCGTTTTATTTAGCTCATCCGATTAAACAATGGCTCAATGAAGAGCGTTTGAAATCGAATTCATAAAAGACTTTTAACTATTTTCTAAATAAGGTATGCTTAATATATGAAATTATGAGGAGGAAATAATATGTCACAAACAGTTTACACAAACTATTGGCTTAATCGTCGTAACGATACGCGAAAAGAACATGGTAGTTATTTAACCGAAGAAGAAGCGCTAGAAGCGATCAAAACGTGGTGGGAAATTCAAAAAGATAATTATGAAAATGTTGAAACTTACCGTACTAATACGGGCGCTTTAGAAATTAACTATGGTGATGATATTTATCTTTATCGTATCGAAAAGCGTCAAACAGATGAGCCATTACCAGCCACTAGTTATCGCTTAAAAACGCAAAGCGAAATTGATACGGAACGTAAAAAGTATATGCTTGACGATGAAACACTTCTTTTTGATGAATTAGCAGAGCCGTACCGTGATCGTTTAATTATTGCGATGGCTGATAGTCGAAAAGTTAGAGAATGGCTTTACGAAGAAAGCGGCAAGCCAACAGTTAAAATTAAAGACTACAAAGCTATCCAATAGGAGATAAAGCGCTTTCATCAAATGTATGGTATAATGGTGATGAAAGGGGAGATTAGTATGAAAATGCAAGTTTATCCACAAGAGTCTGTAAAGGTTGTATCGATCAATGAAGCGATCGAATTGTATCTAGCTAAGTTTCCCAATACATCGCTGGAAGAGATTGAATTAGAATTTGACGGAGCCCGTTATAAATATGAGTGCTATGGCGTCGATGATTCACAAAAATATTATTTTGTCTTCAATGCAGTGACTAAGACACCACTGAAAGAAAATACAAAACCGCTCAAAGAAAAAGAAGCTAATGGGGTTAGACGTCAACGTAAAGCAATCGATACTGATAATCTCATTTCGTTAGAGGAAGCTACTAATATAGCTAAAGAACACGCTGCAGGGTTTAGACCTTTTGAGTGGTCTCTTGAACGCTCTGGCGATTTGACGGTTTATGAAATTGAATGGGTGGACGCTTCAGGAGATAAAGAAATGGAAGTAAAATTAAATGCCCAAACGGGAGATTTAATTGAAATAGAGTTCGCTCATTAATACTTTTAAAGGCCTCAACGAATTGTTGAGGTCTTTTTATATACCCTTATATAATTATGTAAACCCACAAAGAAAGTACTTTCAAATAATAAAAAAATGTTGAAAATAGATTCTAACAAGTTATAATAAAAGTAGAAATCGCTTACAACGTTATTGAGCAAGGAAGGGATGATGATGGCACATAGGTTAACAGTCATACCGCGAATTGAAGCTAACTATGAAAACTTAACACCCGTTGAGCGTTCCATTGCTAATTATTTTCTAAAGAAAAGAAAACTTGCGGCAAGTGATTTAAAGGCCAAAGAATTGGCTAAAAAGCTTCACGTATCTGAACCGTCGTTAACTCGCTTTGCTAAAAAATGCGGTTACAAAGGTTATCGGGAATTCATTTTTGATTATCAACAGTCAAGCGTTCGTTCAGCTTTAACAGATTCGCCCCTTATACAGCGGGTAATGGCTGATTATGAAGAGTTATTAAATAAAAGTTATCACTTAATCGATGAGCCCCAGTTACATCGAATTGTATCCCTACTAAAAACGAAATCTCGTATTTATATTTATGGTAAAGGAAGTTCAGGACTGGTAGCAAGTGAATTAAAACTACGCTTTATGCGTTTAGGATTAATTTGTGAAGCGATGAGTGATGAACACTTAATCAAAATAAATAATGCGCTTTTAGATGAAAGTTCTTTAGTTATTGGAATTAGTGTGTCAGGAAAAACGTCTCTGATTATTGACGCACTGCAAAATGCTCATCAAAAAAAGCAACCACTTTATTAATAACAGCCAATCAAGATCCGTTATTTGAAGAATTTGTTTCTGAAATTATTTTAGTATCTCTCAAATCAACGCTATCTAGAGGACAAATCATCTCACCACAATTCCCAATACTTATCATTACTGATTTAATCTACGCTTATTACTTAGAAGACGAACGAGAGTCAAAAGAAAAAGTGTTCAATCAAACACTCCACGCTTTAGAATCTCTTCGTAAAGAACCCTTTAAAGAACAGGAGGAATAACGTGACTCAAAGAGTGAATTACGGTGTCGTTGGAACTGGCTACTTTGGTGCAGATTTAGCTCGCTCCATTATTAAAAATGAAGACGCTTACTTAAAAGCAGTCTATGATCCTCATAATGGCCAAGCGATCGCAGACGAACTCGATGCCACTAATGAACCGACCTTTGAAGATTTAGTTCAACGAGAAGACATCGATTGTATTATTGTTGCTTCTCCTAATTATTTGCACCGAGATCATGTTGTTTTAGCGGCTAAACATCAAAAACATATCTTTTGTGAAAAGCCAATTGCGTTATCCTACGCCGATTGTGTCGAAATGGTGGAAACGTGTAAAGAGCATAACGTTTTATTTATGGCAGGGCACATTATGAACTTTTTTAATGGTGCTGAATATGCACGTGACGCAATTCAAAGTGGAAAAATCGGTAAAGTATTATATTGCCACACGGCTAGAAATGGTTGGCAAGAACCTGGGACTGGTCAAGGACATTCGTGGAAGAAACAAAGAGAATTATCTGGAGGACATTTATTCCATCACATTCATGAATTGGACTTTGTCCAGTGGATTATGGGCGGATCGCCCGACAGCGTGACGATGGCTGGGGGTAATATTGCTCATCATGAGAAAAATGACCCAGATGAAGAAGATTTACTCATTGCTACGTTAAAGTATCCCAATAACACGTTTGCGTTACTTGAATGGGGTTCTGCCTGTCATTGGGGTGAACATTATGCACTCATCCAAGGGACTAAAGGAGCGATTAAATTAGATCTTCAAAAGGTAGAAGGAACTTTAAAAACGAATGGCGAAGAAGTTAACTTCCTTATTCATGAAACGAAGGAAGAAGACGAAGATCGTCGTCGGATTTATCACCGGCGAACCGATGATGGCGCCGTACAATATGGAAAGCCCGGACAATATACTCCTATGTGGCTAGCAACCCTTATTGATAAAGAAATGACTTACCTTCATAATTTATTGTTAGGGCGACCAGTAGAAAAAGGGTTTGAAAAGTTGATTGATGGCACTGCGGCTTTAGAAGCCATTGCCACAGCGCAAGCTTTAGTTAATTCACTTCAAGAGAATCGTCCGGTCTATTTAAAAGAAATATATCAAAAGAAAGAAGAATGATGAATGGAAAGCATTAAACACGAACTCATCGTATCATGCCAAGCATTAGAAGATGAGCCTTTACATAGTTCGTTTATTATGGGAAGAATGGCCCTAGCGGCCAAACAAGGAGGTGCTAAAGGAATTAGAGCCAACTCGGTCAGTGATATTAAAGAAATTAAACAACAGGTCGATTTGCCAATTATTGCGATCATTAAAAGAGATTACGATGACGCTGAGGCTTTTATTACACCAACTATAAAAGAAATCGACGAATTAATGACGGTCCAGCCGGATATCATTGCGGTTGATGCTACGAATTCTACTCGTCCTAATGGGCAAAGTTTAGAAGCATTCGTTAAAGAAATTAAACAAAAATATCCAGACCAGTTATTAATGGCGGATTGTTCAACCTTAGAAGAAATGAAGCAAGCGGCGGAATTAGGATTTGATTACATTGGTACAACATTAGTTGGTTACACAACTCAAAGCAAACATTTAAAAATTGACGCCAATGACTTTGAAATGATTCAACAATCAGTTAAAGAAATCGATCGACCAATTATTGCGGAAGGAAATATCGATACACCAGAAAAAGTTAAACGAGTACTCGAATTAGGTGCTTATAGCGTTGTTGTCGGCTCAGCGATAACACGCCCACAACTAATTACTGAAAAATTTGTAGAAGCCACAAAATATTATTAAAGGAGACGATTAACATGGCAAAACGTAATGGCAAAAATATTAAAGGAATTATCTCAGCTTTATTAGTCCCATTTGATGAAGAAGGACGCGTCAATGAAGCAGGCCTTCGTCAAATTATCCGTCACAACATTGATGAAATGAAAGTCGACGGGTTATACGTCGGAGGATCAACAGGAGAAAACTTCTTAATTGAAACAGACGTTAAAAAGCAAATTTTTGATATCGCCAAAGACGAATCAAAAGACGATATTCATTTAATTGCTCAAGTAGGTGGGATGAACGTTTATGAAGCCATTGAATTAGGACAATACGCGACTGAATTAGGATATGACGCCATTTCAGCGGTCACACCGTTTTACTATAAATTCTCATTTGCTGAAGTTAAAGAATATTACCAAGATATTGTTAATGCGGTGGATAACGATTTAATTATTTACTCAATTCCAGTATTAACAGGTATTGAAATGGGACTTAAAGAATTTGAAGAGTTATTTGCGTTAGATAATATTATTGGGGTTAAATTTACTGCTGCAGACTTTTACTTATTAGAACGTTTACGTCATTCATTCCCGGATGTGTTAATTTATTCAGGATTTGATGAAATGTTATTCCCAGCAGCTATTTACGAAGTAGATGGTGCGATTGGTTCGACTTATAACGTCAATGGTATTCGTGCTAGAGGTATTTTAGAGGCTGTTAAAGATAACGACTTAGCCAAAGCGCGTCAATTACAAAAAGAAAGTAACGACTTAATCGAGGCAATTTTAGCTAATGGATTATATCCAACTCTTAAGCGTTTACTTCAATTAGAAGGATGCGATGAAGGACCATTCTTAAGCCGTAAACCAATGGCATCAATTACAGATGAACAATTAGAGGAAGCAAAACGAATTCACGAAGAACTTCTATAAACTAATTCATAGGAAGGAACGAAAGCCATGTCAAGCCAAGGATTTACTACAATAGATTTTGTTATATTAGTTGTCTATTTACTGGCCGTTTTATTTGCAGGGTTACTTTTTTCCAATAAAGATATGGAAGGAAAGGAATTCTTTA
Organism: Dolosicoccus paucivorans; assembly: GCF_900100125.1. Lineage (GTDB taxonomy): Bacteria > Bacillota > Bacilli > Lactobacillales > Aerococcaceae > Dolosicoccus > Dolosicoccus paucivorans. The sequence continues at coordinate 13,252 of NZ_FNEL01000035.1, forward strand.
AAGGAGACGGCAGTGTCCCATGGTATGTAACCTCTGTTTCGATCTTTGCAACATTATTAAGTCCAATTTCATTTATGACTCTTGCAGGAAACTCTTACGCAGGAACATGGATTTTATGGTTTGCTCAGTTAGGAATGATTGTTGCGATTCCATTAGCTATCCGCTTTTTCTTACCAATATATGCAAGAATGGATATCGATACAGCTTATGATTATTTAGAAAGACGCTTTGATTCACCATTACTTCGAGTTATAGGAGCGTTACTCTTTATTGTTTTCCAAGTCGGTCGAATGTCTATTATTATGTATTTACCAAGTGTCGCTTTAGCAACTTTGACAGGAATTAGTGTCAACATATTAATTGTCGTCATGGGAATTATCGCAATCATTTACTCTTATACCGGAGGGATTAAGTCCGTTCTTTGGACCGACTTCATTCAAGGAGCGGTCTTACTTGTCGGGGTAACTGTTGCTTTATTCTTCTTAATTAGCGATTTGAACGGTGGATTTGGGGACATCACTCAAGCGTTAAGTAATCAAAAGTTTTTAGCTGCCGATGAAGTGTTGTTTGATCCGAATCTATTGAAAACGTCCGTATTCTTACTGGTCGTCGGAGCTGGATTTAACACACTAAGTTCATACGTCTCAAGTCAAGATATCGTTCAACGATTTACTACGACTCAAGACATTAAAAAGCTAAATAAAATGATGTTTACAAATGGTGTATTATCCATCTTTATTGCAACAGTATTTTATTTAATTGGAACAGGGCTTTATGTATATTACCAAGTACAAAACCCTGGGGACGCTGGGGCATCCATTCCGCAAGATCAAATCTTTACCTACTTTATCGCTTATCGCTTACCAGTAGGAATTACGGGAATTTTACTCGCTGCGATTTATGCTGCAAGTCAGTCCACATTATCAACCGGACTTAACTCAGTAGCAACTTCTTGGACATTAGATATTCAAGACTTTATTACTAAAGGATTAACTGATGAAAAACGTACAGCGATTGCTCGTTATATTTCTCTTGGTGTTGGTATTTTCTCTATTGTAGTGTCTATCATTTTAGCTCACTCAGACATTCAATCCGCTTATTCATGGTTTAATGGCTTTATGGGATTAGTTCTTGGGGTACTAGGTGGCGTATTCATGCTTGGTATCTTTACTAAAAAAGCTAACCGCAATGGAGCCTATGCTGCACTACTCGTTTCAAGTATTGTCATGATTGTTATTAAATATTTCTTACCTGCTGAAGCAGTAAGTATTTGGTCCTATTCATTGATTTCTATTGCGGTATCGATGGTTGTAGGCTATCTTGTATCAATGATTATGCCTGATGCAGCATCACAAGCACCTAAATATACAACGGTTTATGATATTCCTGAAATTAAAGCTGATAAGGAATGGTTGGTGAGACACTAATGGAATTTTATGAATTAAAACATACTGAATATGTAACGCGTCCAGAAGTTCAAAAAGTCATTGATTTTTTGAAAGAAAATGATTTAACCGATCAATCACTAGGTATTCATGAAGTAGACGAAGACTTCTTTTATAACGTTATTTCTTACACTACCACCACAGAGGACGAAAGACCGTGGGAAAGTCACCATCAATATATTGATATCCACGTTCCTATTAAAGGATTTGAAAAGATTGCCCATGCTTTTATGAGTGAAGTAGAATTGAAAGATTACGTTGAAGATGAAGATTTCCAACAATCAATCGCAACACCAAGTAACTATTTAACCATTAAGCCAGGTCAAATCCTTGTCTTAGATAGTTATGATATTCATAAAACAGGTCTTATCGTGAAGGAACCTGAAATGATCAAAAAAGCAGTCTTTAAAGTAAAGTATGAATGATGCAACAAGCGGTGCCGAGTGCATCGCTTGTTTTTAGTTGAAAGGAGAGTTGAGATGAATATTTTAGCCATTGATATTGGTGGAACGACTATTAAAAGTGATGTTTACTGTAACGATAAAAGTTTGGGGCAATTCAATGAAATGCCGACACAAGTGGACTTAAATACTCAAACAAACAATATCTTAAATCAAGTGGAACAATTAATTAGTCATACCATTGAAGAATTATCACTACAAAATAAACAGCTAAGTGGTGTAGCGATTGCGACAGCAGGAGTTGTTGACTCGTCGCAAGGAACAGTAGTGTATGCCGGCTATACGATCCCTAATTATGGAGGAACGGATTTTTCATCAATGATTCAAGAGCAATTTGATTTACCTTGTGTTGTATTAAATGACGTTAATAGTGCTACTTACGCCGAGTATAAGCTCAACGATTATAATAAAGAAGACACTCTTTTATGTCTGACAATAGGAACAGGAATTGGTAGTGGCATTGTGATTCATAATAACTTATTGATTGGGCACACTTTTTCTGCTGGAGAAGTAGGTTATATGCCCATTGAAGGTCAAAAGTATCAAAACATTGCATCAACCACAGCGTTAGTTAAAAACTACCAATCTGTTTTGAATAGCAAAGAGCCAGTAAATGGTAAAATGATTTTTGAAGCATACCATCACAATAACTCTAAAGCAGTGCATGTAGTAAGAGAATGGATTCAACAATTAGTTAAAGGATTACTACCGATGGTGTATATTTTAAATCCTACGACCATTGCGTTAGGTGGAGGTGTCATGGCTCAACATGAAGTTTTAATCCCTCTTATTAAAGATGAGTTACGCCACCAATTAGAGTCTGAAGCATTTATGCCAAAGAGTATAAAGCCAATGAATGTCGGTAACGAAGCTGGACGGTTAGGGGCTTATTATTACTTTTTAGATCATGTTAGTTCAAAATAAATGAGTCACAATGAAACTTCCTGGAGGATAATATCAGGAAGTTTTTTTGATGGGAATAAACGTTATACTCATTAACTCAAAGATAGAGAATTCTTAGTTAAATCGAATAATAAAAAGTATCAGTAATTATTATGTAAACCCACAGAGGATTTATAAATTATTATAGCAAATGACAAAAGAGGATGGACACTACACCATAAAGAGGATCCTACATATAAAAGGAGCGGCCTAAAACGTTAATATACACAAAAAAGCATTACTTATATAAGTTAATCAACTGATTTTGTAGCAATCAATGTCTAGTTGACGATATAAAGGAACCTCTATAAGCTTGTGCTAAAAGCTGCCAAAAATAGAATATTACGGAAAGACACTCACAGTTAGAGTTATGTAAACCCACAGAAAAATTAAAAAATATATATAGTTAATAACTGACGGAAAGGTAGTTAATACACAACCTATAAGCGATAAATACAATAATAAGAATCACTAAGAGTAATTGAAGAAAGCTTTGAAGTTAATAGCAGTATTAACTTATAAATTAAGCATGATAAGACGCTTTAATGATCAGCACAAGCGAATGAATGGAATCAGCTAAAAATTAAAATCCTTTATACAATAGTGCATATCAACAGAAGGAATCTTATGTCAACCCATAAAGAAATTAATTCCAAATATATAATAATCAACAGCCAAGGGCCGCTTAGCAAGATCTTCCAACCATGCCAGATATAAACAAACTGAATCAGTCCATGACTATGAGCTTAAACTCACTATCATTGAGTAACGATGATGATAATAATGAAGAGACGAATTGTTACTGATATAAAAGATAGTAATCCAGTATAAGTATGAATCTTTTATATGTAATGACTGTCTATAATGATGTATCATCTTTCAGCTACTTTTATTATAATATATATTATGTAAACTAGTAGGGATAAAAAAATAAACATTTTATTTAACACCCTATGCTCTATTGTTATAAGTGTTAATCTGCATCAAAGCGCACCAAATTAACTAACAGTGATTTTAAATATTTTTAGTTAATTTGACTTCGCTCTCACTTCATCTGTCACATGAGTGTGTCATGGCGTTTCTGATGTGGCTCAATATTCTATGAGTGTATTGTCATCGCCAAAATCAATAGCTGACCAAAAAAGTATATTACTATCATATGAATAAACCCCTTTGATTTTTGTTTTCACAGCTTTACAAGCGTTTCTACCGCTAATAGTCCGCCCATTCCGACCGACTGCTTTTGCTTTCATTAGGACGCTAGTCCTTTGACACGTTACCATCCGTGTTATTGAGAATTCAGTTGTGAACTCATTTTCAAGGAGCTTACTATAAAGCTACCATAAGTTATATTAACAGTCAATGATAAAATTACATTAAAAATAAAATGGCGACTTGTATAATTAAGTGAGACCATAAAAAAGCCCATCGACATCTCTGCTATACTGATTTTAACCACAAAATACAGAGGAGGGATTTCGATGAGCTATACCTATTCTACCATAGTTCGGAAAAAATATTCACATATGACCTATGAGATGCGTAGAACGATGGAAAAGTTACTAATTGAGAATGACAAAGCGCCAAAGGCGAAGAAAAAAACCAACAAAGAGATTTATGAGTCTTTAGGCATCTCAAAAGCCACCTTCTACCGTGAGCGTAAGCGAGGCCTAGTAGATGTTGTAAGGTCTGACCTGGAGCCTTACAAAATGTATTCGGCCGATGTTGCACAGGATGACTATGATT
>NZ_FNEL01000105.1 GCF_900100125.1 Dolosicoccus paucivorans
GCACCCTTAGCTCAATTGGATAGAGTGTCTGACTACGAATCAGAAGGTTACAGGTTCGACTCCTGTAGGGTGTATATAAAGTTTATCGGGAGTTAGCTCAGCTTGGTAGAGCACTTGGTTTGGGACCAAGGGGCCGCAGGTTCAAATCCTGTACTCCCGATATGACGGGGACTTAGCTCAGCTGGGAGAGCGCCTGCCTTGCACGCAGGAGGTCGAGGGTTCGATCCCCTTAGTCTCCATTTTTCAATTTAATATATATCCTTATACTATTGTGGCGGCGTAGCTCAGCTGGCTAGAGCGTTCGGTTCATACCCGAAAGGTCATGGGTTCGATCCCCTTCGCCGCTATACTTTCTTACCGGACCTTTAGCTCAGTTGGTTAGAGCAGACGGCTCATAACCGTCCGGTCGTAGGTTCGAATCCTACAAGGTCCATTACTTAATGGCTGTAGGTTTGTATGATGGAGGATTACCCAAGTCCGGTTGAAGGGAACGGTCTTGAAAACCGTCAGGAGTGTAAAAGCTCGCAAGGGTTCGAATCCCTTATCCTCCTTTTTATAGTTATCGCGGAGTGGAGAAGCTGGCATCTCGTCGGGCTCATAACCCGAAGGTCGTAGGTTCGAATCCTACCTCCGCAATTAGGTCCCGTGGTGTAGTGGTCAACATGCCTGCCTGTCACGCAGGAGATCGCCGGTTCAAATCCGGTCGGGATCGTATATTTATGCGGGTGTAGTTTAGTGGTAAAACTACAGCCTTCCAAGCTGTTGTCGCGAGTTCGATTCTCGTCACCCGCTTTTTAATTAAATATGGGCCTGTAGCTCAGTTGGTTAGAGCGCACCCCTGATAAGGGTGAGGTCGGTAGTTCGAATCTACTCAGGCCCATTGAAATATCTTTGGATATTTTGGGGAAGTACTCAAGAGGCTGAAGAGGTACCCCTGCTAAGGGTATAGGTCGCTCTTTGCGGCGCGAGGGTTCAAATCCCTCCTTCTCCGTCATTTATATATATAAACAAGGCCCCTTGGTCAAGCGGTTAAGACACCACCCTTTCACGGTGGTATCACGGGTTCGAGTCCCGTAGGGGTCAT
>NZ_FNEL01000088.1 GCF_900100125.1 Dolosicoccus paucivorans
GAAATTCCAGCAACTGTTACATTTGATGATGGTTCTACTGTTGACACAACAATCCGTGTTGTTGTAACAGACAACCGTTCTGATGCAGACAAGTTTGGTGGAGATGTGGTAACACAACTTATTCATAAAGACTTCGGTGTTCCAACAACTGGAGCTGACGTGAACGGTGCAATCACATTATTACCAAACTCAGACTACAAAGGCGGTCTAAAAGTAGAATTTGACCCTGCAGACTTACCAAACGGTCAAACGGCAGGTCAATTCAAAATCCCGGTTACAATTACCTTTGACGATGGTTCTACTGTTGAAGCAACTGTTCGTGTAATTGTTGCTGAGAAACCACAAGAACCAGAAACACCACAAAAACCTGACACTGATAAACCAGTTGAAGGTGAAAAACCTGAAGCTGAAAAACCAGTTGAAGGTGAAAAACCTGAAGCTGAAAAACCAGCTGAAGAATATTCAGCAGCAGACGCAGATTCTGACAAAGCCGCTGTTCTTCCAGAAACAGGTGAAGCTGATAACTTAGGTTTACTAAGTGCTGCAGCAGTATCTGTTCTAACAGGTCTAGGATTAGTTGCACGTCGTCGTGAAGAAGACTAACCTTACATCTCAATAGAGAACTTCGGATCTCGCCTAAGAGCTCTAGCCTAGCGGCTAGGGTTCTTTTTTATCTTTAAAGTGAGATTTTTTAATTAGTGTTCATTAAACTGGATTGAAGAAACTTAACAAATTAAGGTAAAAATATTGGTCATAAGTTAAGTGAAAGATTTGGTGTGTGAATTATCAATCTTGATTAAATGTGATTTTTAATTGAATTAAAATCGGCTCTAATTTCTTTATTTGACGCAAAAAAAGATTGCTCCATAGGATATTCCTGTAGTAAAATATCCACGTAAATCGATAAGAAACCGCTTTACGTTAATAAGTAAACAAACTATATTTTATACTGAAGGGATATCCATATTTAGCGGAACCATTATATGAAACACACTTGGCAAGGGGCATCTATTCGTACTTATAGTATTCGTAAGTTCACAGTAGGTGTTGCCTCCATTGCGATCGTTGCTTTTCTTTTAGGTAGTGAGTCAATCGTTGCAAGTGCTCAAGAAGAAGTTGTAGAACCAGCGGTTGTTGTAGAAGAGGCAGTTGATGACTCTAGAATTATGACTAAAGAAGTAAAGGATGTCCTTTTCGAGTTAGATGAGGGTACGTTAGCTTTACAAGATGAGTCTGTTATTGAAGGATTAAGTATCACCATTGACGGAACAGATACAGATAACTTACCTCAAGAAGAAATTGAAGATGAGATAGTCTTTGAATCACAAGATACATTAGCGATAAAGCTACTTGTTCAAGTGGCTAAACCCAGCGCTACTATGTCTAACAGCTATGTGGTAGTTTATCCAACTATTGAATCTTCTTCTGTAGGAACAGAGATTGAAGTGACTCCTGAATTTTATGTGAAGAAGTCGGGTATAGAGGTAGAAGTGCCAGCTGGAACAAAATTTGATACATCAAGTGAGTATTTAATTTACGGTGGTACAGGGAAGGTCGTTCATACAGTAACGACAGAGGATGTGGCTAAAGAAATGCTAGTTTAAATTCCAGTCTTTATTACTTTTCCTGATAAGTCATGGGGTCAAACTGTTGTCACGATCCCTGTAGGATTAAGTAAAGGTGAGATATTAGAAGGTGGACCGGAAAACCTTCTAAATGAAGACTCCATTGAATTAGATACACGCCAAGACTACATCGTTACTTACGGTAAGAAGTCAGGTAAGGTTGGCGAGGCTATTACGTCTGAGACGCCGACTTTATCATTAATAAAGGAAGAAAAATCAAAGAGCCAACGGGCGTATTCTTTAAAAAACGTAGCAGTTGTCGGGTCAGGTGGAGCAGGTTTTACAGCCGCACTTTCTGCTAAAGAAGCAGGAGCAGAAAGTGTTGTTATTTTAGAAAAGCTACCTGTTGTTGGTGGAAACACATTAATTTCTGGTGCAGAATACGCAGCGCCAGGTAACGAAATTCAAGCTAAAGAGGGCATTGAAGATAGCCCTGAATTATTTTGCTGAAGACGTATTAAAAGCAGGCGGAAAACCTGAATTGGTGCACTTCTTAGCAGAGAACGCGCTAGATACTGCTAACTGGATGCGTGATTTTGTCGGAATTGAATGGCTAGATTCCTTAATGTTCTTTGGTGGCCATACCGTTAAACGCTCATTAATTCCTGTGGGACACTCTGGATCTGTAAGGGTATCATACATATGTGACACGAAAACATAAAAAAAGAGGAGCTTCTGGTACACTATATCTAGACAAAATAAAAACCATAGTGTGAAAGGAAGCTCCTCATGAAGTCAATTATAACAGAAGAAATGCGATATAGGCAAAAAGTTGTTGAGTATGCGGAAAAATATGATAATAACGCCAAAGCAGCCCGTCGTTATGGCACAAGCCGTCAAAACGTCCAACGTTGGCGCAAGCGTTACGATAAGACGTGGGATAGCTTACGTAACAAAAGTCGCCGTCCTCACAGTCATCCAAACCAATATACTCAAGAAGAACTTCA
>NZ_FNEL01000042.1 GCF_900100125.1 Dolosicoccus paucivorans
TCCTGAATGCGCCAAGGTGTATGCGCGTCGAAAAATCGACGTGGAGCCGGCATTTGGGTTTTTGAAGGCTTGTTTGGGTTTCACCCAATTTCACGTTCGTGGAATTGACAAGGTGAAACAAGAAATAGGCCTCGCGTTATTAGCAGCTAACTTAAGAAAGTTAGCCCTCTGCTAGCGGGCTCTTTTAAAAAATCCCCCGAACGATCACCAATGGATCATTCGGGGGGATTTATTTGCGCGACTTATGTCACAGCCTCTTTTTTTATTAAAACATCGCTTTAATTTCTGGATAAGTTTCTTTATAAAGACCGTCTAAATTAGGCACGTGATCTTCTTCTAAATAATAACGTAACGCTTCTAAACGAACAGCCCACTGAGTTAAGTCAGCAATCACTTCATCGCTAACTTCTTCGATCCATTCTTTAAAGGTTACCTCTGTTTGACCTTCTTCTTCATCTAACTCAAAACCAACAATCATTTGCTTCCATTGATAAGAAAGTAAATAAGGTGCTTCCACATCTAAAATAAGAAAAGATAGTGTTTCATCTTCATCTTGATACTGTACTTCGTTACCTTCTTTAACTTCTGTAACCTTTAGTTCAGGAAACCACGCTTTAATTTGTTCAGAATCTGTTAAGGCTTGCCATACTTTTTGGCGTTCTACTTTGTAATGAGCTTTAAATTCAATTTCAAAGCCATTATGTCCTTCAACATCGGGTAAATTTTCGTCATGATGGTGTCCGCAACCGCAGCCACATTCATGGTTGTGTTCATGGTGATCAGTCATAATATCTCCTTTTATTTAAACTTTGGTTTATAAAACGAACGACGTTCTAAAGCAAAAATCGGTGCACTAAAGTCACCTTCAGTCGTCTTATCAAGTTCCGTTGTCATCATATTAATGGTCGCATCCATCATATCAATTTGGTGAATAATTTCTGCTTCTAACACACGTGGCGTTACGGGGCTTCCGTATTCTAACTTACCGTGGTGAGCTAAGACGACGTGTTTTAACAGTAAGATCGGCTCACTATCTGAATCAATGTCTAACTCACGACAAGCTTCTTCAATCAATTCCACCATAATGACAATATGGCCGACTAATTGACCTTTTAAGGTATATTCTGTCGACACTGCATCGGTTAATTCAATGGTCTTACCAATATCATGTAAAATGATACCGCCCATTAATAAGCTAGCATTTAAAGATGGATAAATCATCAATAAACTTTTAGCAATTTGAACCATCGTGAGCGTATGGTAACTTAACCCCCCGGCAATGGCGTGATGGAACCGCTTCGCAGCTGGGTAAGTGTAAAAGTCTTCCCCCACTTGATTTAAAATATGTTTAACCACTTGTAAAATGCTTGGTTCTTGAATGAAAGATAAAGCCTCTTCTAATTGGTCTTTTAATTCACTACGAGACACATCTAACCGTTCTACGTATAGTGTTGGGTCATTGGGCTCTTCGTCTGTTGCGAGACGAATTTGGCGAATACGCACTTGAGGTTTACCGCGGTAAGTGTCCCGTTGACCTCTTACCCGAACGACTCGGCCTGCTTGAAATGTCGCCACTTCTTCAGGGGTCGCGGACCAATACATTCCGTCCATCGTGCCTGATTCATCTTGAAACTGCATCGCAATAAACGGATTACCATTACTTGCCGTTCGCTGGTCGGCAGCTTTTAAGAGTAAAAACAGGTCAAAAGCTTCCCCGTTTTCAACATCATATAATAAAGTCATACTATCCTTCCCTTTCTAAAAGCCCTTGGTCTACTTTCAAATCGATGGTACTCTCATTACTTAAGACCTCTTTAGCTAAAGGATCAAAAGTAAAGAAGAGAATTTGTTGTTTAACACTCATCTCCTTTAATAGTTGATAAACTGCTTTTCGTCTTGTTTCATCAAAGTTAACAAAGGCGTCATCAATAATTAATGGCATTTTGACCATATGTCTTGCGCTCATTACAAAAGCCAAACGTAAAGCAACGTATAGTTGTTCTAACGTTCCTTGAGATAGTTCATGGGGTTCAAATAAGACGTCACTAAATTGACGAACTTTGATACCATTTTTATTTAAATTAATTTTGACATAGCGTCCTTGACTTAAAGTTTCAAAAATTTTGTCCGCCATCTCATTCATTTCCGGTAAAGGATTATCAATACCGCCCCGTAGCGTTTCATTAATTAATTCCATCGCGATACGTTTTTGACCCCATTCAAAGATCATCGCTTTAATGTCAGATTTTTTATTTTCTAGCGCTTGAATCTTTTCTTGGTAAGTCCCGTCTCGTTCCAGTTGTTCAATTTGAACCGCAAGGGTTGCTTGTTCACTTTGAAGAGGGGCACGGGTTTGTTTGAGTTCATTCATTTGATCTTCTAAAGATCCCCGTTGAGCAATGAGGGCTTGTTTCGTTTCAATGGCCTTTAACTCTTCTTCATAGCCTTTAATTTGTTCTTCATATAAAGAAAGCGAACGATTTAATTCATTGATGCGCTGGTTGTCCGCCATTTTTTGACGGAAAATGCGTTCATTGGCACTATTCGTTTCATTATATAAAGATTGAATAACATCATCATTTTCTTCTATTTGACGTTTAATTTGGGCTAGGCGCTGGTTTGAGGTGGACATCTGTTCTTCTAATCGTTCCGCTGCGAGTGTTTCTTTAACTAACGACGCTTCAACTTCTTCAACGTGACGAATTAATGGACGCGTCTTTGAGTCATCTCCTGGGAAACGTTCTAGAAGTTCAACTAAGTTCTCTCGCCATTTAATGACTTCAAACTCCAATTGTTCTAAATCTTGTTCTAGTTCTTTTAATAAATCATCCGCTTCAAAGTATTGTTCGACGGGTTGATAGGTTAATATCATTTGCGGATCCGCCGTAGGGTAAAAACCAATCGCTTCAAGCCAGGCGGCTTGTTTTTGATGAATTTCTTTAAGTTGTTGTTGATAACTTTCTAAAAGCGTATCGCCTTCACTTAATTGTTGAGTTAAAAGTTGAGCGTTCTCAAGGTATTTTTCCTCTTCATGGTGTAAATCACTCACTTTACGATCAATATCTTCTAAAGTGGAATCCGCGAGATATTGACGGTGATTTTGATAGATGTAGATTAAATGGCTCGCACCCGCAACCATAAATAACGCCGCAAATACCAACAACAACCATCCCGATGATTTAATGAGCCCTATAATAAGTAACACCAATCCAAAGGCAGTTAACCCGCCTCCTACTGTATAATGAGTTAACGAAGTATTTTCTTCCAGTTGGGCTTCTTGAATTTGTTTTTGATGTTCTAAGCGAACTAATTGTTGGCGCAACGCTGCACTATGTTCTTGTTGTTCTTTACGTTGATTAAAGATCAGCTGTTGTTCCATTTCAAGGGATTCAATAGCCTGATCCGTTTCTTTTTTGCGCGCTTGTAAATCTAAGCCTTTTTCAACTTCTTTTTGGTATTCTTTAGTATTTTCAACTTTATCTTCGTAAAACTGACCACGACGTGCTAGTTGTTCCATCGTCGTCTTTTGTTCTTCAATGCGTTGCTGCAACATTTCGATTTTATTTTGAACATTTTTAATATGGTTCGTCTCTTCGAACCACAAACGGCGTTTATGTTTATGATTATTCGCCCAATTAAGTCTTGTTAATTGTTCTAATTGGTGTTGGAGTTGAAAGAGTCGTTCTTCAAGTTGAATGGTTTCTTCTTTTAAGTGCTCGTTATTGTTTAAATGGTGGTTTAATGTATCTAATGCGTCATCAGGCATCGGCGTCCAGACCAGTTGATCTAGCGCTCGCTTCGTTCCTTGATATTGTAAATACGCTTCATAACGAGTCGTTAAATTTTCGTTATTGAGCCATTTTGATTCTAAGTCTTGAATCTGTTCATCAAGATGGTCAATCTCTTTTGTTATTTTTTGGTATTGATCTTGAAGCTTATTATATTCTCCTACAGAAGCTTTCGCTTCTTCGACTTCTTGCGCACTCTTTTTGTAGTCGGTAAGTAATTGATTGAGTGGTCGCTTCATTGCACGAGGACGGTATAAGTCGTCACTTTCCTTTTCTAATTGACGAGCCACTTTTAAAAACTGATCACTACCCACTGTTCCGATACTTAAAAAGAATTCATTTAACTGCTCTGAACCTACATTAGCTAATTCTTGTAAGTTTTGTAAGTTAAAAGAATAAAAGCTATCAAATAACTTCTCATCTAAGCCACCTAAAATATGTTGGAGTGTCTTTTCAGGTAACATTTGATCTTCGTCGTCGGTAATCTTTAACCCTTTACTCGTTCGCTCAACCCAAACAGCCCCGTAGTCGGTTTCTTCTAATAAAATACGACCTCCGTAAGCTTCGCTTTGTTTAGGTTCATAGTTATTGCGATTAGCGCCTCGTCTAGGAAAACCGAATAAAACACTTTTAATAAAGGATTGAAGTGTGGATTTACCGGCTTCGTTTTCGCCATAAAATATTTGAAGTGCTTCATCTAAATCAAAGCGTTGGTTAACCCACTTGCCGTAACCATAAATATCTAATACTTTAATCTTCACGGTCTTCCTCCTTTCGGTTCATTCCTAATAAACGCGTCATTAAATCGCTGCCTGCTTGAACAACTTCTTCATAGAAGGTCTCATCTTCAATAATATCACTTAACCAATCAATCATAATATCATTTTGATAGACTTGATCTAATCCTTCAATTTGAGAAGCCTTTTGTAAAAGCAACTCCTTAGCTTGTTGATAACTTTCATTTAATGCTTCATCATAAACAAAAGGTTCAGCCTTTTCATCTTGGCGTAAACGAATGGACGTTATAGCGACGAAGTACTCTTTTGCACTTGATAACTTAAACACATCCATCAATTCTCCACGGCCGATCTGTTCCATTAATTCGTCGTCTAAACGCTCTGCGTGGGTTAAATAAACCGTGAGTAAATAAGATTGTTGCTTTAATTGCCCTTCTTCTTCGTATAATTGAATGCGTTCGTTAATGGCTGCCACTACATCTGTCACTTGCCAGTCGGGCTGACAGATCACTTCAATGGTTTGCCATAAAATATCACTTAAAGAAACAAATTCAGACTTCGTTTCTCCTTCTTTAGATAACGTCACTAAATAAGCACCTTTATCCCCTGTTTCATTACGGTGACGCCCTTGAATATTCCCGGCATATTGAATTAAAGGAGCCTCTTGTAAGACGTGAGCCTTATGGATATGACCTAAGGCCCAATAGTCGTACTGCTTATTCAGCAGTTCTGAAACAGTAAAGGGGGCGTAATTTCCAGCGTCACTTTCTATTCCTTCCCTTGAACCGTGGTAAATACCAATGGTATAATCCGTTACTTTAGGATTGACAGAAAACTGGGTCGCTTTACGTTCCTTAATCCAACGACTAGTATAGCTAAACCCATAAAAACGAGCGGTCTCACCCGAAGAAGTTTCAATATCAAAATGAGTCACTTCATCCGTATTAAAACGGTAAACATTCTTGGGTAAATTCATCTCCGGTGCATCAGTTGATAAAAAGTCATGATTCCCATGAACGAGTAAAACAGGAATATTAACCTCTTCTAACCGTGCTAATTGACGGATAAAAAAGTATTGAGCATAAATCGTCTGGCGAACAGAGTCATACACGTCGCCGGCAATGACTACCGCATCGACTTTGCGATTAATGGCGACGGCCATTGCTTTTTCTAGGGCATCAAAGGGTGCTTGAACAAGACGGTCTTGTAAAGACTCCATTTCCTTACCAAGACCCGTAAACGGGGTATCTAAGTGCAAGTCACTTAAATGCATCAACAGCATAAACAATCCTCCTTTAAAGTGAAGTAAAAGCCAACCGAAACGCGCTACATAAGTAACGATTCAGCTGGCTTTTAGTTTTAACGATTATTCTTATTCCTCTTCTTGTTCTGGTTGGTAAACTTCAAGTAAAGGCTTTGTAATAATGTTATTAATATCTTGAATTAATTGATTTAATTGTTGTTCAGCGTCCATTAACGCTTTAATGTGCTCATTTTCAGTGACGCGTTCTGATAATTCTTGTAATTCTTTTTGTTCTTCTTCAGAAGGTTGTTGACCCATCATTTGGTACATTTGGTACTTTTGTGATGCTTCTTTAAACTCTTCGAATAATTCACTAGCTTCTTCGTTATTTTGAATGCCTTCAAAAGCATCCTTTAATGAAGCGAATAATTCAGACTCGCGTAAATCGCGCTCTAATTGGTTTGCTGTATCGTAAATATTGTTACTCAATATAGACACTCTCCTTTTCCATTACTTTATAAGTATATCAAAGATTCCTTGCCATTTCTAGAAAGTACACTCAAAAAAAGAACCTAAGACAACAAAAGTTATCTTAAGTTCAAAAAGGATGATTATGCTTTTTTACGACGTGCAACTAAACCTAATCCTGAAAGGATGGATAGAGCTGCGACACCAAAGATTGCTGTGTTTGATGCTTCACCTGTTGCTGGTAATGCTTCCTCATCGGAATTTTCATCTGCAACTTTATCATTATTGTGTTTATCTGGCATAATATAGTTGCCTAAGTTCTTTCCTTCAAAAATAGCATCTTTAATATCTTGATCTGTAATTTCTTGGAATTTAATTCCATAAGTTTTCTCTGCTTTAGGTTGTAAGTAAACAAACCACTCACCATGCATGTTTTGGTATAGGTGGTAACCTTTATTACTGTTATCTTGAGCTAATAAAGCTTCTGCTTTACGGATTGCTTCAGCAACTGTTTTAGAAGGAGTTAATAAAGAAGCACGCTCTGCGATTTCTTCTTTAGATAAATCAGCTTTATCTTTACCTTCTGTCTTGCCTTCTTCTTTACTAAAGACTACATGCCAGAAACCTTCTTCATCTTGGAAGATATGGTAACCTTTGTACTCTTTATTGTTAGCATCTTTTAGCTTATTCTCAGCTGCTGCGATCGCTACAGATTTGTTAGTATATCCTTTACTTGTATCTGTATGTGATTGACCTGGCGTTTGAACTGCATTGTCTTGAGCTACTAATGATTTACCATCTAAGAACTTACCTTCTGATTCAGTTAAGTAAGCATAGAATTTACCGTCTTTAGAGATGATGCTGTAGCCTTTATAAGTCGGGAACTCATCGGGATTAACAACCCCAGCAAAGACACCCTTATTAGCAATCGGATCTGCTAGTATCGTTTCGAGTGACTCTATAAGTTCATCTAAATTATCGAAAGTTTTTTGGAAAGTTGGCATCAAGTCTAAGTAGACATTTTCTAATTTGTCTGAGCCTTCTAATTTAAGAGTACTTTGACCGTGCCAATTTCTTTCAAAAACATAGCCGCCTTTTTCGGCGTCAAAGTAAATAGCTGCGCCGGTCTGTCCTGGAAGTTTTTCTTCTTCTATTGAGCGTTGCGCTGCTAAAATAGCATCTGCTACTGTTTGGAAAACTTCTACTTCTTCTTTGTCTTCTTTTTGTGTCTCTTCTTTATTTTCTGTCGTGTCCGCTTGAACACTATCAGAAACTTCTGCTTTAGTTGCTTCTTCTACTTCAGTAGACTCTTCAGCTTCGCTTGCGTCTGAAGCAACGTCTTCGCTAACTTCTGATGAAAGTTCAGCTTGTTCAGAAACTTCTACATAGCTTTCTTCTAAAGAAGATAACTCATCTTCAATAACTACTTCTTGTGCAGAAGCTAATAGTGCACCTGCCGTTAGAGGTGTCGCAACGGCAGCACCTACTAATGCCTTTTTAAGTAATTCTTTTTTCATTTAATTCATCCTTTTACTTATTTAGTCCCTAGAAAAACCTAGTCTGATCTATTATATATATATATATATATATTGTCAAGCAATTTTGTAAAGTTTTTAATAAAAAAGAGCCCTTTACTAAATCATTAGTAAAGAACTCTATTTGCTTAATTAGGTAACCAATCTTTCACTTGATCTGTCGCTTTTTGGAGCCATTCTTTTCCTTCGTAGAAGCGGTCTTCTAACCAAGGTCCCACATCGTTTAACCAGTCATCGAATTGTTCTTTTAAGTCAGAACTTAAAATGCTGTCGTCCACATCATTGGTATCTTCGGTCATTTGGGACGCCATCGGGACTTCAAAGGGTGTTTGCGGTGAATGGGCCATCAGTTGAGTGGTTTGCAAGTTGAATAATTGACCCATGGAAGGCATCAATTCATCCAAGTCTTCTGACCCCACTTCATCAAAGCCAACCCAAGAAACAATTACAAAATCTGGTGTATAACCCACCATCCATTTATCCCGAGTCGCTAAGTTACCGTCAGCTACTTCCGTGGAACCAGTCTTACCGGCAATTTGTCCGTAATCCGGTCCAGCGTCATACCCAGTTCCGTAACCGCCATAAGTATCTAACATCATACTGGTCATATCCGCTGCCACGTTAGGTGTCATCACCATATGTTTGGTTGGGCGTTTATTTTCATAAATCACTTTCCCTGTACTATCTTCAATGCGGCGAATAAAGGTACTGTCATAACGAATTCCGTGATTTGGAAAGACACTATAGGCATTGGCTAATTGTAAAGGAGATACCCCTTGACTCAAAGCTCCTAACGCTAGAGTTAGCGATTGATCTTCTTGAGGGATATTTAAGCCAAATTGTTTTAATTTTTGAACGGAGCGGCTAATGCCAAATTTATCCATTAAGTAAACCGCTGATGTGTTTTTACTTTGCGCTAAGGCGTAATATAACGGCACTTCGCCACTTGGATCGGTTTGTAAGTCATAGTTATTCGGCGCATACTTGTCACTTCCGTAAGGTTTCACCACATCTTCAACCATATCGTGTATTTTATATCCTTCTTCTAAAGCCGGGACGTACACCGCAAGAGGTTTAATGGTAGACCCAGGGGCTCTCCGCATATCTGTTCCGCGGTTAAACCCGCGAAAGACATACTCTCCTCGCCCACCATAAATTGCTGCGACCCCACCGGTAGTCGGGTCAACCACCACACTAGCACTTTGAACAAGAGGTTCTTCTGGATCTTCATCGGAAGGAAAGAGCCAATCTTGAGCGTAGGCCGCATCAAGGCTATCTTGATAACCTGTATTTAAATGGGTGTAAATGCGGTATCCTTTAGACAATAAATCCTCTTCTGGAATATCCGTCTTACGCGACGCTTCGTCTAGAACGCCATCTAAATAACTTAAATAAATCGTTTGATGGTCTGAGTAATAAGCATCTTCTAAATAAATCTCACTATGCTTAATCGCCATGGCTTCATCATCAGATAACACTTTTTGTTTATCTAATAAGTCCACAATGACATTTCGGCGTTCAATCGCCGCTTCATAGTCATCAATCGGGTTAAAGATCGACGGTCCTTTTAATATTCCCGTTAATACAATACTTTCATTCCACGTCAGCGTACTAGCTGAATGACCAAAGTATCGCATCGATGCATCTTCAACGCCCCACACTCCATTACCAAAGTAAGCGTGGTTTAAGTACATTTCCAATATTTGATCTTTAGAATATTGCTTTTCAATTTCTAAAGCGAGAAACAACTCTTTAAACTTACGTTGGAAAGTTTGGTCTTGGGTTAAGAAAGCGTTTTTGGCCAACTGTTGGGTTAAAGTACTTCCCCCACCTCCTGAGGTGTCACGGTTTAAAAGAAGTCTTACAAAGGCTCGGCCAATCCCCATCGTATCAAAACCGTTATGTTCATAAAAACGTTTATCTTCCGTAGCGATAACGACTTCTTGAACGACGGGACTAATTTGATCTAAGTCAATGTAAGTCCCTTTTTGACTCGAAACGTCTGTTACAAATTCATCATTTTCGTCATATAAAGCGGTCGTTGTTTTTAAAGCGTCTTGCAATGTATCGACACTCGTTGTTTTGGCGATAAATACTAAATAACTGGATACAATTAAAGCACTCAACATTCCTAAAAAAATGAGCCACTTCCAGCCCCGGTAATAACGCCACAAGTTTTTGACTCCTTGCCAAATATGGTGGAGTTTTTCCTTTGTGGTCTGGGAAGTTGTCCCCATACCCTCACATCCTTTAATTCATTTCCTCGTTGATTATACCTCTTTTTATTACTAAAAGAGCGATTTTAAGTTTGATTTAACTTATTTTACACCACTTTGTAGGAAATTTGAAAAGACTTTAGTCTGATTTTATAACGAAAAAAGCTAGAAAAGTCGCCTTTTCTAGCTTGGAAGTTTATTGATTGAGTAAGTGATGGTAAATATTTTGGTAGTCTTTAGCCGGTTGCTTCCAACTAAAGTCGCGCTCCATCGCTTGTAGCATCAATTGACGCCAACTCTTTGGATCATTGTAGTAAATGTGCATCGCGTGATACACTGTGTCGATCATCGTACCACTATTAAAGCCGTTAAAGCTAAAGCCGGTCCCTTCTTTCGTGTACCAATTGTATGGCTCCACCGTATCAGCTAATCCACCGGTTTCGTGAACGATCGGCAGTGTACCGTAATGCATAGCCATCATTTGGGATAGACCACATGGTTCAAATGCACTTGGCATTAAAAAGGCATCACAAGACGCATAAATTTGTTGAGCTAATCCTAAATCGAATAACATTAACGAACGCATTTTATCTGGATAGCGGTGTTGGAAATAGTTGAAGGAATCTTCATATTGTTGTTCTCCCGTTCCTAGCACCACTACTTGTACATGGGCTTGTAGTAACTCTTCCATTCGTTCTTGAACTAAGTTAAACCCTTTTTGGTCCGTTAGACGACTGACAATACCAATCATCATCACATCTGGGTCTACAGGTAAACCTAGACGTTCTTGTAGAGCTTGTTTGTTTTTCGCTTTTCCGGTTAAGTCTTTTTGGGAGAAGTGGTATTCAATCAGCGGATCTGTTTGTGGGTTATTTAAGTCATAATCAATCCCATTAATAATCCCTTGCACTTTCCAACTGTTATAGCGTAACACTCCGTCTAACCCTTCTCCAAATTCTGGCGTCATAATTTCATGAGCATAAGTTGGACTGACAGTGGTCACCACGTCAGAAAAGTTAATACCACCTTTTAAGAAGTTCACACTATCGTAATATTTAACCCCTTCTTCATGGAAGACGTTATCTCCTGTTCCAAAGACATCTTTTAAAATGTTGTGAGGGAAAATTCCTTGAAAACGAATGTTATGAATGGTTAACACTTTACGAATATGACGTAAGCGGTCTTTCCAATGATAGCGATCCACTAATAACACCGGAACCATCGCGGTATGCCAGTCGTTAGCGTGAATGACATCGGGAATCCAATCGATCACTTCAAGCATTTCAATAATGGCAGTTGAAAAGTAAGCAAAACGCTCCCCATCATCCCATTGACCATAAAGGCTTGGACGATCAAAATACTCTAAATTATCGATAAAGTAATAGCGAACCCCTTCCAGCTCAAGGGTTTTAATGCCGCAATAAACATTTTTAAACCCTAGTTGAAATCTGAAATGAGCTATTTCTTCTACTTGTTGTTTGTACTCTTCAGGGATTTGCGTATAAAAAGGTAAGACGACGCGAACATCAACACCTTGTTTAGCCATTTCTTTAGGCAATGCGTAAGCGACATCGGCCAGTCCTCCTGTTTTAACAAAAGGTAAGGCTTCACTTGTTGCAAATAATACTTTCATTTAATCACCTTCTTGGGATGCGACGATGGTATTTTTACTAATAACGACAGGGTTGTCCGGATTACCAATAATACGTGCTCCGGCTTTAACGACGCATTTTTTATCTAAAATAGCATATTCTATTTGAGCGCCTTCTTCAACTGTAACCCCTTGTAGTAAAATACTATTTTTAATGACCGCATCTTTAGCGACGTTAACTTTACGGTAAACGATCGAATGATCTACTTCACCTTCTAAGTGAACCCCGGTTGCGATAATAGAATCCGTTACTTTAGAAGTGGGTGCGTAATAAGCCGGGACTCCATTTTTCGTTTTCGTTAAAACAGGGTTACTTGCGTAAAGTAAAGAGTTGAAGTTTGCTCGGTCTAATAAAGCCATATTCGCATCATAGTAAGATTTAACAGAATCAATGGTTGCTAGATAGCCTGTATATTCATAGCCTCTTGCTTGGTAATCTAAAATATAACGCTCGATTAA
Source organism: Dolosicoccus paucivorans (assembly GCF_900100125.1). GTDB lineage: Bacteria > Bacillota > Bacilli > Lactobacillales > Aerococcaceae > Dolosicoccus > Dolosicoccus paucivorans. The sequence continues at coordinate 12,098 of NZ_FNEL01000042.1, forward strand.
GTCATCTAATTCTAAATAGACTTCGTCTTTCATCGCTCGACGGATAATTTCAAGCATGGTATCAACAGAAATTAAGTACATACCCATACTTGCTCGAACCATTTCTTCGCCGTTTAAATCATCATAGGGCATGAACTTTTCCACTTCCCCTTCATCATCAAAAACAACCGCGCGCGCTTTGGATAACTCTTGGCTTAAAGCTTCGCGTGGATTTGTTTTGTAAACGAAAGTAATGTCTGCGTCGTGTTCAGTATGGAAACGAAGAGCGGCTTGAATGTCTAAGTTAGCAATAATACTACTTCCGGACACGAAGACATGTTCAGCCCGTGAACGACTTAAAAACAAACGATAGTCGTAATAGAAATCTTCGTGTTGTTCTTCTAAGTGGTGAGCAGCTTTCCAGTCACGTTGGGAGAAAGTAAAGACCCCTCCAGAAATATCATTATCAAAATACCAACTGGTTCCTGAACGTACGTGGTCATAAATCGAACGACCTGAACCGGAAATAAATAATCCGACTGAATCAATATCTGCGTGAGCAATGTTTGATAATTGGAAATCAATAATACGATAGCGACTTGCAAACGGAAGACCTGCCACTGGGCGGTTATTGGTTAATGGTTTAAGGGCTTGTGTATCTTCCGTTAAGTTAATAATCGCACACAGTTGTTTAGTCTTCTCCATCATTTTTAGGTCCTCCTACTACTTCTTTAAAGCCTACAACAGCAATCTCATCTTTTGTTCCGCGAATCGTTGCCCCATCCGCGACCACTGCCTCTTCGCCTAAAATCGCATACTCTACTGTACAGTTAACCCCGATCGTTGCTCCTGACATAACGACAGTGTGGTCTACGGTAGAATGAGCTCCAATCGTAACATCTTGAGATAGAACAGAATCCTTTACATGGCCTGCAACGTAACAGCCGTCCGCAACAGTGACGTTGTTTAACTCGGCGTCTTTTGTAATAAATTGAGGTGGGGAGACTTTCATCGATGTATACACACGCCATGAGTCAGATGTTTGGTTAATAGGATGATCTCTATCTAATAATTCCATATTGGCTTCCCATAAACTTTCAATCGTTCCCACATCTTTCCAGTAGCCATCAAAGGCGTAAGCAAAGACGTTTTCAGCATTTTCTAAATAAGCTGGGATGACGTTTTTACCAAAGTCCTCCATCACCCGGTCAGATGCAGCGTCTTCCATTAAGTAACGACGTAATTTCTTCCAGTTGAAAATATAAATTCCCATGGATGCCAAATTACTTTTCGGCTCAGCCGGTTTTTCTTCGAATTCGATAATGCGACCGCTTGAATCGGTATTCATAATGCCAAAACGTGACGCTTCTTCCATTGGAACAGGAATTACGCCCACAGTTAAGCTAGCTTCTTTTTCTTTGTGGTAATCTAACATCTTACTGTAGTCCATTTTGTAAATGTGGTCTCCAGATAAAATTAAGACGTATTCTGGGTCCATTAAATCGATATAACTAATGTTTTGGTAAATGGCGTTTGCGGTTCCTTCAAACCATTTCTCTCCTTCAGAGCTTGAATAAGGTTGAAGAATCGTCGCCCCGCCACCGCGGCGAGTTAATCCCCAAGACTGACCATTGCCAATATGATCATTTAACTGAAGCGGACGATACTGAGTCACCACTCCTACTTTAGTCACCCCTGAGTTGGAGGCGTTACTTAAAGCAAAGTCAATAATGCGATACTTTCCACCAAAAGGAACAGCTGGTTTAGCAATATTTTTCGTTAAAACGCCGAGACGTGTTCCTTGACCCCCGGCTAAAACCATTGCGATCATTTCATTTTTCATGCTCTTTGTTGAAGGATTCTGTATCCTTCGTCTCCTTTCTTGGCTTTTGTTTGTCGTCTGATATGACAAGACTATTTACAACAGGTTGAATATATAACACACTATGAGAAGGGATAGTTAACTCAATGGAATAAGGTTGATTGTTAAACGGAATTGCTTCAGCTGTCATCGTTGGAATATTTCGCGTCCAACTGCCTCCAAATTCTTGCATTTGCGAGTTTAAAATAACACAATACTGACCTAAATAAGGCACTCCCACCCGAACCTTTTGACGCTTCACAGGGACAAAGTTCATTATCGCAATAATAAAGTCCGTTGCTTTTTTCCCTTTTCGGATAAAGGATAACATCACTTCATCAATATTATCCGCATCCAACACGTCTAGCCCTTCCGGGGAGTGATCTAGTTCATAAAATGCAGGATGAGTCTTAGCGATATGGTTAACTGTTTTAACAAAGTGTTGGTATTCGGAATTGTATTCTCTTTGTAAACCATCCCACTCCAGTTCTTCGTAATAACGCCACTCGAGAAATTGACCTAACTCATGTCCCATAAAGTTTAACTTCTTACCAGGTTGCGCCATCATATAGCCAAACTGAACTCGCAAATCAGAAAACTGATCAAAACGACTGGACCCTGGCATCTTCCCTAACATGGAATCTTTCCCGTGAACCACTTCATCATGGGAATAAGGTAAAATGTAGCGCTCGTTATATTGATACATAAAGACGAAGGTAATTAAGCGGTAATGATGACTACGGTACAAGGAGTCTTCTTCAAAAAACTTCAATGTATCATTCATCCAGCCCATATTCCACTTATAATCAAACCCTAAACCGCCTTCTTCTACAGGATGGGTAATTCCTTCCCAGTCAGTACTTTCTTCTGCCATCGTCAAGACGCCTGGAGCTTCTTCTTTAATGGCTGTATTTAATTCTTGAAGAAACTGAACCCCTTCTAAATTAATATTGCCACCGTGAATATTGGGCGTCCACGGACCTTCATTGAAGTCTAAATACAACATATTCGACACCGCATCCACTCGTAACCCGTCGACATGCATTTCTTTAATCCAAAATAAAGCATTGGAAATAAGAAAGCTCTTCACCGGATCACGGCCTAAGTCGAAGTTCCGAGCACCCCAACCACGATTAATTCCTTTATTAGGATCGGCATATTCAAAAGTCGGCGTACCATCAAAGTAAGCTAACGCATTCTCGTTGGCACAAAAATGCCCCGGTACCCAATCCATAAAGACCCCAATACCTTGGCGATGAGCTTCGTTAATAAAGCTTTGTAGTTCTCTAATGGTTCCGTAAGCTCCTGCGACTGCGTAGTACCCTGTTACTTGATATCCCCAAGAAGCATCCAACGGATGTTCCGTCAGTGGCATAAATTCAATATGGGTATAACCCATTTCTTTGACGTAAGGAATTAAAACTCTCGCCAAGTCATCAAAAGTATAAGACGTGCCGTCATAATGTTTGCGCCAAGAATCAAAATGAACTTCATAAATTTGGATCGGTTTTTCTAGCCATTGCGTTTTTGCTCGTTCTTTCATCCATAAATCGTCATTCCACTCGAAAGGTGTTAATTCTTCGATAATGGACGCGTCTTTAGGGGCGATTTCATGTTTAAAGCCAAAAGGATCCATTCGGTACGAAATATGTCCGTTGCCGTGGTCAATACCGTATTTATAGTGCTGACCTTTCTTGGCCCCAGCAACAAACCCTGTCCATACTCCTCCTGGGCAATGGTCCAGTTCCATTAATTGCCAATCGTTAAAATCACCTTGAAGGTAAACTTTATAAGCATTCGGTGCCCAAACGCTAAATCGATAACCCGATTGATCTTGATAAGTCACGGGGTGAACTCCTAAGAAACGGTAAGCTTGACGGTGTGTTCCGTGATTAAAGTGATAAATATTGTCGTTAAAATAAGGTAATCGGTAATTCGCCTGCTCCATAACGTTCTCCTTGTGCTTGTTTTAAATACTATGAAAAAGCTAATAATAGCGTTTTCATAAGGTGATAAATAAAAAGAGTTAGGTCATCCCTAACTCCTTTTCGAATCGCAAAGAACAATTGCTTGAATCATTCCCTAATAAAGTGTTCACATCACTCTATTAGCCTATCGTCTTCCCGACTTGTATACTTAAATACTGATAGGTTGCTTAACCAGTCTACCAGACTGTATTCGACTCATCGCATAAGCCTATCTTACTTGAAAATGAGAGAAAATGCAATGAGGAAAAGAAGTAATTAAATTTATCATTTCTAGAGTAGTCAAACATATGTGACACATACTTAAAGTTCTAGTACAAAATAAATAGAATTGAATAGGGTTCTGGGGGACCGCGGTCCCCCAGAAAAAATTAAGCACTTTGTGATTCAAAGTATTGGGCCACGACTTCATTCGGACTCAAAAAGTTAAGTACTTTACGATGGATATTATTACTTCGGTTAATATAACGCGCATGCGCCTTAAATAGCGCTTCTTCTGACGTAAATGTTCGACGATGGTAAAAGCGCTCGTCGTCAATTCGATGGCTACGCTCTACCTTACCATTCTGCCAAGGCGAATAAGGGCGTGTTCTCTTGTACTGAATCCCTTTAGCCTCTAATAT
>NZ_FNEL01000033.1 GCF_900100125.1 Dolosicoccus paucivorans
TCATCAATAAGTATCAACAACAACAGACTTATGCACAGGGTGGGCAAGGTTTCCGTCCCCTTACGAGGAATAAGGTTCATCAATTGCTACGTTTGAGGACGCAGTTAAAGGCATGTTCGTTTCCGTCCCCTTACGAGGAATAAGGTTCATCAATCCAGTAACGTACGGAGGATCTGCTGAATCCATACGGAATTTTCCGTCCCCTTACGAGGAATAAGGTTCATCAATAAAAGAGATTATGAACGAAATGAAAAACAACTTAGATTTTCCGTCCCCTTACGAGGAATAAGGTTCATCAATTGTATATGATGTTGTTGGTAATGGTTTTGCCATATTTTTTTTCCGTCCCCTTACGAGGAATAAGGTTCATCAATGGCACATTTTGTGTACTATAATAAAAAAGAAACTATATATAGTGTTTGTATGCAAAATCAGTTTGTTTTCTATTAATAGATTCATTGATACCACCTAACGTTAGTATAACAAATATAAAATATATCCTCTACTTTGATTTTGAGTTCAAAATAAAGGATATATTTATGAGAAGATTCTAAATTAGTAATTCACTTAACAACTCATTTAATTGGTCATATTCTTTCCATTGCTCTTTTGAAACGAAGTTACAATTTTGAGCAAGAACCCTAATTTGTTTGTTAAAATCTTCAATACTCATGTGAGCTATTTTTATAATCTCTTCTTTTGAAAAGGCACGCGGTTGATGAGCTGCTACGTTTCTTAATTTTTTTTCAAAATCTCGCATTTTTTCAAGGTTTTTAACGACTGCAGTAGAGCCTTTATAATAATGTCTGACTATATTCAACAGTTGATGGGCCGTAGGATGTTTAAAGAAGCGATTATTGTCTCCCGATAGGACGTCAAAGAGCTCTGTATTTTCACGCCACAATCTGTCTTCATCCCACATTAATTCGCCATCTCTATCTTTCTTTTGATAGATACTTAAGTTTTTATAGGCCTGCTGAGCAATTTTGTCAAATAGATAAACTAATGTAGGAGACATAGCCCGTAAGTAATCCGTCACTTCATTTAATTTAACAAGCTTTAAGTTCCATAAAATCATGTATTCAACTTCTGAATCGTGAAGCGGCACGATATATTTATCTTCAAGACGATTGTTAAACTTTCTTACTTCATTTCTATTTAAATCGTACTTTCCAACGACCGCACCTAGCATATTCACAAAAGTTTCACCGTAAACTTCTCGATTAGCCTTTACAATGGACCACGCACCGTGATAGTTATATTGATTAATTAAATTACGTACAATATTTTTTTCTAATTTATTTGAATAGTTTGGTAACTGATCCATCGGCTCAAAGCGTCGCTCTGTATCGTTTGTATCTTCGTTGTTTTCCCACTGAAGAATATAATCGTCTTTATCATCCATTGATTGATGGCTTCGTTTTTCAGGACCCGCTACTTGAAGTGGCTCGAGTACCCCTAAGTCGTTGTAGATACTTAAAGTAAGCAACGCGTTCTTCATCGCGGGTGTTCCAGAAGATACATTTAAGTAAAGAGTATCCACGTCAGGATGATCCGCATAAATTTTTACTAGCTGTTCATCGAACTCTTTAAGCATCGGATCAAACAAATGAGGTTCTTCTGAACTAGATCCTTCAACATATTCGTAATCAAAATGATGTCCCGTTTGTTTTTGAATTTGTTCAAGCGCATAGTCATAGCGGTTAGAATATTTTCCATTTCTATATACCGCCTCATCTTCTTGTTTTAACTTCTTAAATTTGTCGGTTAAATAAATATATACATAATCTGGCTTGTAATGCCGAATAATATGAATTAACGCTCCATCCATCCCATTTGCTACAGGGTCAGCCGTTCCTACGGGTGAGAATAAAATTTTTTGAGCCATAGCAGTTCCTCCATTAATTTATGTTGAGTTCATTATATCAAAGATTCAATATGATACCTAAAAAAATAAAGAGGGTGCCATTTAATGACAGCCTCTTTGTGTAATTATTTAACCAACTTCAACGGTGATGGAATTTCTGCATCTGAAGCGTTTCCATCGAAATGATCTTTCGCTGCTTGAACAGCTAAGCGTCCCATTTCGACAGGTTGTTGAGCAATCGTTGCAGTCATTTCTTTATCTTCAATTGATTTTAATGCGTCGTCATTTCCATCAAATCCAACGACAATAATATCGTTTTCTTTCCCAGCAGCTTTAATAGCTTCAAATGCTCCTAAAGCCATTTCATCATTCTGAGCAAAAACAGCTTGAACATTGCTATGAGTTTGAAGTAAGTCTTCCATTAAAGTTAATCCCTCAGCGCGGTTGTAATTTGCTGTTTGAGAAGCAACCACGTCTAACTTGCCTTCTGCGCCTTTCATAAATCCTTCACCACGTTCATTAGCAGATGAAGAACCTGGAATTCCTTCTAATTGAACCACTTTACCACCTTCACCGATTTGCTCAACGATGAATTCAGCGGCCATCTCTCCACCTTCAACGTTATCTGAAGCAATGAAAGATAAAATTTCTCCTCCTGCGCTTGAACGGTCAATCGCAATCACCGGAATACCAGCTTCATTAGCAGATTCAACCGCTGGTGTAATCGCATCAGAGTCCACTGGGTTGACTAAAATAATATCTACACCTTGTTGAATTAAGTCATCCATACCATTTAACTGAGTGGCAGTATCGTCTTGGGCATCCACCACTTTAACAGACATCCCTTGTTCTTTCGCAGCTTCGGTGACTCCTTTTTGTAGGTCGACAAAGAATGGGTTGTTGGTTGTCGAAATAGATAGGCCGATCACGTGATCCCCATCTTTTGAAGCAGAACTATCTGTGCTTTTATTGTCGCCTTCCATTGTACAGCCAACTAAAAACAATACAAATACACTTAGTAAAGTAAGTAATTTAAATGATCTTTTCATAGTCTCTCTCCTAGCTATTTTCTTTACGGTCTAACAATACAGCAATTAAAATAACGATACCTTGAACAATTTGTTGATAGAAGCTAGATACTCCGAGTAGGTTTAACCCATTATTCAACGTACCAATAATGAGTGCCCCGACTAGCGTTCCAAATAAGCGCCCCTTTCCACCTGACATGCTCGTACCACCAATCACCACCGCAGCGATCGCATCTAATTCAAAAGCTACACCAGCTGTGGGTTGAGCAGAGTTCAAACGACTTGTTAAAATTAACCCCGCAATCGATGCGGCTGCACCGGAAATTGCGTAAATAGCTAATTTAACTTTTGTAATATGAATACCTGAAATAAATGCAGCCTTTTCATTACCACCAATCGCAAAAGTTTTACGACCAAAAGTCATCTTATGAAGCAGTAAATAAAGCACTAAGAAAACGATAGCTGTTATAACAACTGGCATTGGAATTCCTAGTAGGTAACCTCGTCCTAGAAATTTAAAAGCATATCCGCCGTCAAAACCAGTAATCGGGTTTCCATTAGTATAGACTAGAGTTAACCCGCGATAAATCGCCATTGTAGAAAGGGTGGCAATAAACGGCACTACCTGTCCTTTTGTAATGATTAATCCATTAAGCGCTCCTAATAAACCACCAATTAGAACAGAGATAATAATAACTAAGACTGGTGACAAGCCCATAGCCATCATTCCTGCCGCTAAAGCACTAGCTAGCGCTAAAATTGATCCGACAGATAAATCAATTCCCCCGGTAATAATGACAAAAGTCATTCCAAAAGCAATTAAAGCATTGACCGAAACTTGTCTTAATAAGTTTAAGATGTTCGCAGGTTTAACAAAATTTGGGTTTAAAGAAGTAACGACAATGACTAAAACAAGTAAAGCCAACAGAGGGCCTAATCGTCTTAGCCAGTCGGAACGTTTTGTTGTTGCTGTTTTCATTATTTCCCTCCTGTTGCGTATGTCATAATGCGTTCTTCTGTTAATTCATCTTTATAAAGTTCGCCATTAATGCGACCTTCATGAACCACCAATACACGATCACTAATCCCAATGACTTCTGGTAAGTCGCTTGAGACCATAATAATGCCTACACCGCGATCAGCTAGTTCTTTCATCAAAAGATAAATTTCTCGCTTGGCTCCTACGTCCACACCACGAGTAGGTTCGTCTAATATTAACACTTGAGTACCTGCCCCTACCCATTTAGCAAGAACTACTTTTTGTTGGTTTCCTCCCGATAGAGATCCAACTTCTTGATAAATATCCGTCGTCTTAACACGCAAACGGTCCACTAATAATTGAACAAATCCATCTTCTTGTTCTGGATGAATCCATCCCTTAGTCGAGAACTCTTCAAAGGAGGTTAAACTAACGTTATCACGAATGGAAAAATCTAAAACGAGCCCTTCATTCTTACGATCTTCCGTTAAAAAACCAAAACCATGTCGAATCGCTTCTTGGGGATTGCGGTTCGTAATCGGCTGACCATTTAACTTGAGTTCCATTGAATCAACGGAATCCAATCCAAAGATAGCGCGCATAATTTCAGTACGGCCCGCTCCCATGAGACCTGCAAAACCTAATATTTCGCCACTACGTAAATTGAACTGAATATCCTTTAATATCCCTTCGCGATTTAAGTTATTCACTTCAAGAAGTACATCGCCAATATCTGTTGGATGATCTGGGTAATAGTCTTCCAATTCGCGTCCTACCATGTTTTTAACAATCTCATCTTGCGTCGTGTCTTTCGTCCATTTAGTGGATACAGAAACCCCATCACGCATGACTGTTACGCGGTCAGAAATTTCAAAAATCTCTTCCATCCGATGAGAAATATAAACAATCGCAACACCACGTTGAGTTAACGAGCGAATAATATCAAATAACAATTGAATTTCTTGCCCAGTTAGCGCCGCTGTTGGCTCGTCCATAATTAAAACTTGTGTATCATTTAATAACGTCTTTGCAATCTCAACTAATTGTTGTTGTCCAATACTCAAATGTTTCATCGGTGTATCTAAATCCATCGAAACACCTAGACTATCTAACGCCTCTTTAGCTAGTTGTTTCATTTTAGCTTGGTCATTAAATCCATACCGTTGGATCTCTTTCCCCATAAACATATTTTCCACAATGGATAATTCCGGCCAAACAATTAATTCTTGGTGGATAAAACTTACACCGAAGAGTTCAGCTTTCTTTGGATTGTCAAAATAACGTTCTTGACCATCAATTTGAATGATTCCTTTGTCTGCTTTGAGTAAGCCAGTTAAAATATTCATCATCGTTGATTTTCCAGCTCCATTTTCACCCATTAATGCATGGACTTCACCGGGATGAAGCTCTAAATCAACGCCTCTTAAAACTTGGTTCGTTCCAAAAGCTTTATGAATATCACGCATGACGACATGCATCGCTCCACCTCCTAGAAAATAACACCTGATTGAAGAATAATATTCGCATAAGGAGTGGCTTCTCCAGTACGAATAACCGCTTTTGAATGATGAGTGAGCTTTTTAAAGGTTTCGTGATCCACAAACTCAATTTCTAATTCGCTAAATTGGTCCTTTAAATAAGTCAACAACTTAGGATTATGCGTGCGGATCTCAGACGCGATGATCACCTTTTCGATCGCCATGTCCGCTGCTACTGCTTCTAATACGTCAATAAATGATGGCGTACCAATTGTGAGGGACAAATCAATTCGTTGTGATTCATCATGAATAGGCAAGCCACAATCGGCAATGGTCAGTTGATCCGTATGCCCCATAGTCGATAATACTTGACTAATAGGACTATTCAATATGCCATGTTGCTTCATAGTGTTCACTCTCTTTCATTTGATCTAGTGTCGGAATTCCACCTTGAGCGCCTTTATGTTGAATGGACAAGCCACCTGCTAAATTCGCAAAACGAATAGCGTCCGCTAAGTCAAACTCGTTAGCTAACGCGACGGCTAATGCTCCATTAAACGTATCCCCTGCGCCCGTTGTATCAACTATATCATCGGGAGACACTTTGTAAGATGGCACGGTGACTACATTCTTACCATCATGAAACATCGCGCCTTGATCTCCTAACGTAATAATTAACTTATTCGTATAACGAGATAGTACTGCATCCATCGTTTCACCAGAGAAGAGTTCCGCGAATTCAGTCTCGTTAGGAGTTAGATAAGTCACTTGATCTAACCACTTTGTCTCTAACAAACGAGCAGGAGCCGGATTTAGAATAATCGGCACTTCACACGCTGTACATTGTTCGATTAATCGTTGGACTGTTTCAACAGGCGTTTCATTTTGAACAATAACCATATCCGCTGATTGAATAAGGTTCACTGGGTCATCAATGTCAGAACGGGTAACTTTATTATTGGCTCCTCCAACGTAAATAATCGAGTTGTCGCGATTGTACAACGTAATAATCGCAGAGCCTGATGGCGTATTTTCTTTTACTTTAACAGCTGAAGTATCAATGTGATAACTTTCCAGATTATCAATGAGCGCTTGTCCAAATGAGTCATTACCTACAGCACCAATCATCGCTGTTTGAGCGCCTAACTTTGCACAAGCGACTGCTTGGTTAGCACCTTTTCCTCCAAATGATGTATTAAAATCTTCTCCAAATACAGTCTCACCTTGAGCAGGCTTTACATTCGTTTCGACCACAAAATCCGTCGAAATACTTCCGACTACTACAATTTTTGCCATCTTCATCATCCTTTATTGGCGGTTTAAAAAAATTGGATTTATTTTGGTTAAACGCTTAACCAAATGTTGCAAATATATTATAATGAACATTGAAAGCGCTGTCAATTATAAAATGAAGTGAATTAACTAAAGGATGAACCATAATGACACGAAAAATTACTTTAAAAGATATTGCTCAAAAAGCCGGCATCTCCCCCGCAGCAGTATCTATCATACTAAATGATAAGCCCTCGCGGATTTCTCAAGCCAAAAAAGATGAAGTAAAGCGCATCGCCAAAGAACTTAATTATATTCCCAATCAAATCGCTAAAAGTCTATCTACCCAACAAACTTATACCATTGGACTTGTAGTGCCTGATTTAGAAAACCCCTTCTTTGCGACTTTAAGTAAAGAAGTAGAAAGGTTCTTCACCCAGCGAGGTTACTTTACTTTTATTATGAATAGCGATGAAAAAAATAACCAGGACAAAGAAATCGTTCAAAAAATGTTGCAACGCCAAGTAGACGGATTATTACTTTGCGCGTCTAATGCCGCTTATTATTCATTAGACCAAACGAACGAATGGCTTAAACAAATAACAATCCCGACCGTATTAGTGGACCGTATATTCGACTCTTCTTTATCTTCCGTCGCTTTTGATCATTTTCAAGGTGGCTACTTAGTGGGAGAGTATATGAGTCAAGCTTTATCACCTACTAAAAGCAGCATCGCTTGCTTAACTGGGGATTTAAAAACTCACACTGCTAGCGAACGACTGAAAGGATTCCAGCACGCTTTACGACACCACCATAAACAAGTTGAACCACTTATTCTTTCAGGGGACTATTCCATCGAAAGCGGTTATCAAATGGGCAAAGAGTTACTAAAACAAATGAGTTCAACGCAACTAGCTGGTGTATTTTGTTTTAATGATTTGATTGCTTATGGCTTTATTAAAGCTATTAAAGAAGAGCAATTAGACTGGCAAGACTTTGGTATTGTAGGCTATGATAACTTACAAATCGGTAAAACCTTAGGCTATTCATTTCCATCCATCGCCCAAGATGTCCCCTACTTAGCTGAACAAGCATGTCAAGTGTTGTTAAAGCAAATCAATAATAATCGAACGACAAAAGTTAAATTAGAGCTTGAACTGGTTAATATAAAAGAATCTGAGACTACTTCATAAGTAGACTCAGATTCTTTTAACTTTACCTAATAAAATTTCTACTAAAATTCAATTATTTGACCGATACCTAACTCTGTCGCTTTTTCAACAATAATTTGTGCCGTAACAGTATCTAAGACCGCTGACCCTACACTCTTAAAGACTGTCACCTCTTCTTTATTTTGACGCCCTTTAACTTGGCTTAAAAGCAATTCTCCTAGTTCACCCGTAAAATCTTCTTCTGTCATCAATCCCTCTTTAATCGGCGCTTGAACATCTCCCGCTTCAGACAACACACCATCTTTTGTATCAAAAATAACGGTATCTGCCTCAATAAGAAGTTGCATTGGCAACTCTAACATCTCAGGTGTATAAGCTCCAATTCCATTAACATGAACTCCTTTTTTGACATCTTCAGCATTAAAGGTATTCACTTTAGAAGTAGTCACAGTTGTGATGACATCTGCATCCCTAACGGCTTCAGTTGAACTTTCTACGGCATATATTTTAGTGTCAAACTTGCCTTGGATATCCTTAGACAATTGGTCAGCAAAAGTTTTAGCACGATCAAAGTCAATATCTAGCACTCGCAACTCTTCTAATTGACGCGCAGTTAACATCGCAATAGCTTGTTGATATCCTTGACCGCCAGTTCCAATTAAAGCACCTATTTTGGCCTCTTCATTAGCTAATGCCTTAGTTGCTGCACCTTGAACTGCTGCCGTGCGTAATTGAGTCAAATACGTTCCATCTAACACCGCCGTCACTACACCTGTTTCTGCATCTTGAACGATCATTGTTGCGGGAACCGCTGGCAAACCTTTCTTAACATTATCAGGATAGACTGCTACAATTTTCACTCCAAGAGAAGATACTTCTCCTTTCGTAAAGGCAGGCATATATAAACTTTGACCATTATACTCTTTAACGTCCAAATTAGCTCTTAATGGCACTAATGCGTCGCCTTGAGTATAAATTTTTGACGCCTGTTCTGCTGCTTGAATAGCTTCTTCCATAGAAAAACATTGTTCCATATCTTCTTTTGTTAAAATAATCATCATTATCCTCCTACGCTGGCTGTTTCAACATTCCATAAGCACTATAAATTAAAATAAATACGACAATCCATTGTAATAGCGACACGTCTAAACTTGTTACTAAAAATACCGCACATAAAACACCTAACACACCAAATGTTGAAGTAAACAGGGTAATTTTGCGACTATATTCACCCGATTTAACGAACTGTACACTTCCAATTGGAACAGAAAACGTCGCTGCCCCCATCATAATCGGAAAAGCAACCGCTGGGTTTAACCCTAATAGATACACCGTAATCATTGTCAAGGCATAAGAACCAATTCCGATATTATTTAAAGCCCCAAAAATCGCTAAGGCTATTGCAGCGATAACTAATTTAGCACCTGTTAATTCAGTAGCCACACCTCCACCTGGTAGCCAACCAAACTTGCCACCTAAAATAACTAAGGCCGCGATAATCATCCCTACACCAATCGAGACACGTAATTTATCTGCTGGCAATTTAATCGCAAACTTTGCACCAAAGTACGAACCAATCATCTGGCTAACGATACAAACAACTAACGTTGTAATACTAACTTCAATACTAGTAATATATGCTAGGGCCATCACTGCGACAGGAATTGTACACTGCGTATTAAGCGTTCCGGGTAGCTTTTTGACACTAGTCCAATTAAGTTTTGGGTACAAAGAGGTACTAATCGCAAAATCTGAGATTCCTACTGTCGATAAGAAAAACATAATGAAACTTGTAAATGGTAAAGCGTAAGTGTTCGCCTCTTCCGTCATTACTTCATTTTTATGAACCATTAAGTCTCTTATAAATACAAAAGCAAAATAAGCATTCATTAAGCAAATTAGTAACAGCAATATATTTCTAAATGTCATCGTTTTACTCCTATCAATAAATATCTCGAATCGTCTTCAGTTCCGTTCCATATAGATCATCCAAGGTTGTTCGATTTTCTCCGATTACTTTTAAGGTGTAGGCATCATGTTTAACATACTCAGCTGCTAATCGCTTCATAGCGGAATTATGTGTCCAAATAACATCGCAATTGTCGTCGAGTGTGCCAAACAGGACAGCATCATCACAAACTAAGTTAATCCACTTTCCTTGCATATCCTTTAACTTATCTTCTTCAAAACCATGGGGATAAAAGCGCTCAAAAGGCAAAGAATATTCTTTAGATTCACTAAATAAAATACAGATAAATAGATCTATTCGCTTCTCAGCTTCTTTTAAAGCGCTTACAATCTTAGGGGTCAAAGTTGAATCCCAAACTTGAATCAGTAATTGGTTTTTCGCTTGTTCAATCATATATTGAATTTTTTGCTCTACTTGATCAAGCTCATTTAAATGCCACAATAAGTCTGTGTCTTCAGGCACTGTTTCCATTTGTTGCAAATAATGTTTAATATCTTGAATCTTATCATTTGTCGTATGAGTCAACAAATTTACTAATTCGTCCCCGTCAATCGCAGTATAAAGCTTTGGTTCATTTTTATTAACCATTACTACGCCTCTAGTAACAAGCTTTTCCAATTCATTGTATACTTTCGAACGAGCTACACCCGATTGCTTGCTTGTTTCATAACCTGACATTGCTCCATGTGTGATTAACGCTAAATATATTTTTGTTTGAGATGCTGTAAAACCAAAGTCTTTCAACAAATCCTCCAAATTGTCACCTCCATAAAATAAAAATAGTAGTTACCTTCAGTAACTACTATAATTTTTTGTGAATTAATTGTCAATCGTATTTTAAACCTTTATAAAAAATGCACAACTGTTTGTTAGATTACATAAAAAAGAACCTAAGATTACTTCTAAAAAGTAACCATAGATTCCTACCAATTCTATTTGACATAAAGATACATCGTTGTTATCGAATAATACTCAACAGGTTTTCAAGATTTTTAGATGCTGTTTTACCTTTATCTTTTGCGACTTCTTTTTCAGATATAATAAAAGATCCACCTACAGCAATAATAGCGTTATTCGCTAAATATTCAGATATATTTCCTGAGTTAATACCACCCGTAGGTAAAAAGCTCACATCGTAAAATGGTCCACTTAAAGCTTTTATTGCATCTAAGCCACCATATATATTAGCCGGGAAGAATTTAACGTTATATATTCCTTTTTCAGTTGCTTTTTGGATATCTCCTGGAGTAACAGTTCCAGGAAAAACAGGAATATTATTTTCAATACAGTAATCTACTACTTCCTCACTAAACGCAGGGGAAACAATAAACTCCGCTCCATTCTTGACGGCTTCTATTGCCTGTTCTATTGTTCGAACAGTACCTGCACCAACTATTAACTTTCCTGACTCTGAAAGTATTTTTATAGCTTCACTTGCTAATTCACTTCTGTAAGTCACCTCTATTATAGGGACATCATATTTTACAAGAATATCTTCAACAATGGGTAACAAACTTAAGTCAGTAGCAGTATATAATGGCAATAGCTTTACTCTCTTTATTTCTTCAATTACGGACATACTAATTCCTCCAACTATCAGCTATTTTCCTTTGACTTCTTAATAGCTTCTTCAAGTCCAATAGCATATGTAATCCCTAGAGCTCGATCATATAAACCGTAACCAGGACGCGGATTTTCTCCCCAAATAGTTCTACCATGGTCGGGACGAATCACTCCTGAAAATCCGTTATCAATTAATGCTTCCATTATTTTATACATGTCCAACGATCCATAAGAAGATGGATGCGCCGACTCATAGAACTTCTGGTTTTCTTCCCACATTACGTTTCTAAAATGAACAAAATGGATTCTATCTCCAACTTCATTAATAATTTCTACCAAATCATTATCAGGTCTTGCACCTAATGATCCAGTACATAATGTAATTCCATTATGTGGTGAATCATATAAAGACAATATTTTTTTTAGGTCTTCTAAATTCTTAGTGATTCGTGGAAAATCAAACATCTCCCAAGGTGGATCGTCCGGGTGAATTCCCATGTAGACATCGCACTCTTCGCAAACAGGTATCACTCTATCCAGGAAATATTTTAAATTATCTCTTAAATCCTCTTCAGAGATATCTTCATACATAGCCAGTAATTCATTAAATTCTTCAAAACGCTCTGCTTCCCATCCCGAAAGATCAAAATCACCTGTTTGAGATGTTATTAGATTAAACATTTCTGCCGGCTCTATGCTTTGAACTACCTCTTCATCATACATCAAAGTGCGACTTCCATCCTCTAGTTCATAGTTCAAATCTGTTTTGGCCCAACCAAATATAGGTTTAAAACTGTAACAAATTAGATTGATTCCACATTCAGCCAAGTTTCGGATAGTCTGAATATAATTATCAATATAATAGTCGCGCTCTTCAGTTCCTGCCTTAATCGCGTCATTTATAGAAACACTTTCAATGCCTAGTAGCTCCATTCCTCTGGATCGGATAGAGTCTTGCAGCTCTTTGATTTCTTCTTTTTCCCAAACATCACCTGGTAATTTATTCAACAGTGTACCTACTACACCTTTAACATTTGGTATTTGCTTTACATATTCTAGTGGTATCGGATCAGACTCTCCGTACCAACGAAATCCCCATTTCATTGTTTGCCTCTCTCCCTCTAAAAACCATCATCGTCTACATCTGATTGGTTTACTAACTGTGCACTCCAGTGTCCGATTCCTGTTCGGCCCTGCTCTTGAATTAATTTAACTGCTTCTTCGACTGATGTTTGTAAGAGTCGATGATTAATCGCATCTAACACCATAGGTAAATTAACTCCCGCAATTATATGTACATTATTTTGTTCCTCAGAAGGCAGCTGAGAGATAGCCAGCAACGATTGATTATAAGGACTAGCCGATAATAAATCCACGAAAATAATTGTTCCCGCTTCATTATTTAATTCTTTTAACTTTTCTTCTAGATCTTTCCCTAACTCTTCTACAATAGAAGATGAACCGAGTTTAAAAGTTTGAATTCCATCTGCCATTCCAGTGATTACGTCCACTGCGTCTTTAAGACCATCTGCAAATGTTCCATGAGTCGCTACAAAAATATCGAACATTATTTTCCTCTTTCTTTATAAATCAAACATTTTCAAAACTTCGTCTAAGCTTGTTTTTGGCGCTGCAGGTGTTGCTTGAAAATACACATTAACACCATGATTATCTCTTAAGTCTTTTAACTTCAAGGCATCATCTTTATTTAAGTGTACTGAGTTAGTAACTTGCTTATCATCATCGGTTTTCTTAGCGATCCCGCCGACGTTTAACTCTGGCATAGGAATGCCGTGAGTGATTAATTCATGCATAGTACTTACGTTTTTAGTAAGTAAAATACATTGATATTCCTTAAAATTAAACTCATCCCAATAGAATTTACAACGCTCTACAGGTACAACAATAGTTTGCTGTCCTGTTCTTCCACCAGCGCTTCTATACAAATCTCGCATAAAAGGATCGTTGGCCACTACATCATCAACTACAAATATAGAGTTTACACCCGACATTTGAGATAATGTCATCATAACTTGTCCATGAATTAATCTTTCATCTATTCTTGCTAATACTACTTTTCCCATATTATAAACTCCTTTTATCTTAAATTATAAAATGCCTACGCCTGCTAACACAGCTAAAATAATAGTTAGTCCTATTAATGCGCGAGTAACCTTGAGTCCATTCTTACTGTAATAGAAATATACTCCCATAACAGTAACTAGCGGCAGTAATCCTGGTATAATTTGATCTAGTAGATCTTGAAGAACGAACTCTT
This sequence comes from Dolosicoccus paucivorans, assembly GCF_900100125.1. Taxonomy (GTDB): domain Bacteria; phylum Bacillota; class Bacilli; order Lactobacillales; family Aerococcaceae; genus Dolosicoccus; species Dolosicoccus paucivorans. The sequence continues at coordinate 13,607 of NZ_FNEL01000033.1, forward strand.
TCCCTGAAAGTGTGAAAGCTAGGCTAGAAGTCACTTTAATATAATTTCCTGCCAAAATACCCATCATAAATAATCCTAAGATGGATAGTGTCTCGATTGCCGTTTGAATACTACTTGATTGCAATAAACTAGTCGCATTTCTCCCTAAGTCAAACGCCTTTCTTGAGAAGAACAGCCCAACAGCCAGTTGATAACTTGCAAACAAGATGAATGGAACTAATGCTCCTAGAGCGCTCCCTTGTTGCGCCCACGAAATTCCCATAGCAATAAATATATACTGCACAGTTCCTGAGTCGATAGCGTCTCCAATACCAGCTAATGCTCCCATTAGTCCAGCTTTCGTGTTGTACAATAAGTCATCCGTCATACTTATTTCTTCGTTGTTGTACTCTTCTCTAGCTCTCTCAGCCTCCATAGAAGACATAAGCCCTGTAATGACCCCGCCTCCCCAAGTTAGTTGCGTATTAAAGAACAGTAATTGTCTTTGATACGCATCTCTTAAGCTATCATCTGTTTTATATAATTTTCTTAAAATCGGCATTAATGCATAAAGCAAAGAAGGTGCGATGTAGCGCTCGAAAGAGTGCGGTATTTCATTCGCAAAATGCCATCTTAGATATGCTTTCGTTACATCTTTTTTAGTAATTTCTTCTGGTCGTAAATTCATATTAGTTTTTTCCATGGTAACCCTCCTCTATTAAAATCCATCATCGTAATAATCGTCGTTAGCTGATACTGAGTTAGCTTCAGTTACAGATTGAGCTTGATTTTTTTGAGATACCATTGTAAATAGCAATGCAATAATTACTCCAAAAATCGCATATGTCACCATTGTAATCTCCAACGGCTTTAATACTACCGATAGGAAGTATGCTAAAAAGAAGAATAATAAGTATTCTTTGCGACCAATTACATAAATAGTTGTCGCAATACCAATAGCAGCTAATCCTCCACCAATAACTTCAAGCATGTGTAAGACTACAGTACCTTCTAATCGCGTAATTACGCTTGCGATTACTGGACTTCCCCAATACAATGCCACGAATACTAAAGGTACAAATAATAAGAATGATGCTATAGTTGGATACCAAATAATTGAACGTGCAATCGCTTTATGATCTAACTTTTCTACTGCTTTATCTGTATATTGACCTAAAAATGTATTAATAAAGAATCTAAATTGATATAAGTACGAACCGAGCAGACCGACTGGCACTGCAACAGCGATTGCCGCTTCAGGAGCTAAATCTCCTAAAAGAGCTACTGGAACAGCGATTGCTGCTGCGACCGCAGGCTCAGCGGGCATAGAACCCCCAGGTGAGAATACCCCCATATAAATTAATTGAAGCGCTGCCGTTACAATCATTGCGTCCGCAACTCGCCCCATAACAAGACCTACTACTAGACCTGTCATAAGCGGCGAGAATCTCATAGTTAGAGTGGCCCCTCCCCCAAGCCAGCGTGACATTACTGCGGCCACCCACAGCGCAATTAATAAACTTTGAACCATATTTAATGTTGCCATTATACTTCCTCCTTCTGTTCTTGATAATCTTTCATATATTCTTCTAACTTCAATATAGCTTCCTTCAGATTAGTATAATTTATTTCCACAGGAATAAGATGTACTTTCGGTAAACTGTCAATAAACTTCACCATGTTATCAATTGTTTGATTATCTAGTGGATACAATCCCATTCTTGTAAGCGAGAATGGCGCATCTATTCTTTGATAAAATGGCATTAAAGAATCAATAACATCCCACTTTTCTTCTATTGCCAATTGATAAAGAATACCATAAGCAACTTTTTCTCCATGTAAGAATTTTTTACTTTCGGGAACATATTTGGCTAAAGCGTCATGCATGGCGTGTGCCGCAGCATTACGTGCATATCTATCACCTAAGCCACCTACCAAGCCAGCTATACCAAATATAATTTCAGACAATTGGAAGAAGTCTTCATTCATCTCTTGATTCTTAATAGCCTCAATTGCTGAAAAGGCCTGTTTCTCAATCTTTGTTTTCGAAAGCTTTGCCACATAGTAGGCTAATTGAAGAAAGTTTTCCTCAGATAAATGCTTTTGTTCTAAAATAGCTTGTGCTTCATACCACTTAGCAATCGTATCAGTTAAACCAGCAATAAATAAATTAACTGGTGCATCAATTACTAAGTTAGGATCCGTTATAAAAAATGCAGCTTGGCGGTAAAAATGCTCTGTTTTTCCCTCACCTTCACCATTTTCTTTATACATAACAGATAGCGGTGTCCACGGTGCACAATTACTTGCTAGAGTAGGTACTACACCGAAGGGAATATTTAAACGCGAGGCAGCATAACCTACTAAATCTGTTAATGATCCCCCACCTACACCGATAATAAAATCAATATCATTATTACGAACCTTTTCTTCAATTAATTCTGTTCCATAATAGCTACAGTGCCCAGTGTATTGATGGTAAAAATAATCAAATTCATTATCTTTAAGAAACGGCATGAATTTACGCGCCTTTTCCCAAGAAACAGTTCCATGGACAACCAGTACCTTAGTAGCTTGATATGATCGCAATAACTCTGGAATGAATGAAATAGCTCCATCGTGATAGCGATAAAATTGAGGCCCCACTTTTACTTTTAAATCGGATAGCATGTTAATTCTCCTAACTTAATGCTTTATTTAATATACTTGCTGAAAGATTGCACAGTGCAATCTGGCAATTTACCATCAACAATGTTTTTCACATCAGCAACACATTTGTCTCCCATACCTTCCAAACATTCGTAAGTGTACGCTCCAGTATGAGGTGTCATTGAGACATTTTTATATTTTAGATAAGGATGATCGCTTCTGCCAGGCTCAACTTCTAAAACATCACACGCATATCCAGCGATTTTTTCGCTTTCTAATCCTTTAACAATCGCTGACTCATCTACTAATGCTCCCCTTGCGCTGTTAGATATGTATACTCCATCTTTCATTAGAGCGACTTCACTTTCACCAATCATGTATTTGTTTTCTGCGTTCAAGCTCGCACACAAGCAAACAACATCGCATTGAGGCAGCAATTCTTCTAAACTATCAACTTTCTTAGCTCCGAATCTATCCAGATCTAACTTTGATTTATAAGGATCATAGGCTAAAACATCGCATCTAAACCCAAGTCGTACAATTTCTGCCACACACGATCCGATATTACCTACCCCAATCACACCAACAGTTTTGTTAAATAATGTATGCCCTACAAACTTAGCTCGCTCTTCCCAACGATCCTCCTTCACTTCTTGCGCTGATTCACTAATTTTTCTCATAACATTTAATAAGTTAGATACATTGTGTTCCGCAACTGCATCTCTTTCAACCAAAGGTGGCACAATGCTGACAATAGTATTGTGTTTCTCTGCCGCTTTTAGATCAATATTGTTATATCCTATTCCATGTCTTGATATCAGTAACAACTCATCCTTGTTGTCAAAGAACTCTTTTGTGAAAAATGGCGTAACGGAAGAAATGATGATGTTATAACCTTGCAACTCTTGCGCCAGCACCTTACCGCTAATCTCCGGATCAAATACGAAAAAATTTAATTCTCCTATTTCTTTTAACTCCGCTAAATGACGAGGAAATTTTTTCCCAAAACTACTGGAATTTACAACGGCTATTTTATACTCTTTCATTGTCTGTACTCCTTCTTATAAATAAAATATCTTTGTTAACGCTTACATAAATATTAACATAACTAATTTTTCCTGTAAATAGGTAGGAAAAAATATTTTTTTGTGGTTTAATAAGATAGTCATACACTTGATAAAGAAAGGAATAATAAGCATGAGGAAAAAATTTATTGAGGAACATATCAATCAGGCTCGCTCTACTCTAAGCCAAACTGAAATAAAGATCGCTAATTATTTTATTACTAACAGCGATGAAGTAATTCATCAAACCCTAGAACATATTGCCTCCAATATAAATGTATCAGAGTCCTCTATATTTAAATTCGTTAAAAAAATTGGATTTAGAGGTTTCCAAGAATTTAAAATCGAAGTGGCCAAGCAAGCAGATAAAGAAGTTTACTCTCTTCTCACGATGCAACCTACTAAATTCGAAGAAATACACAATCAAGACTCAGCATTTACAATTGCGGAAAAAGTAGTAAAATCAAATCTTTATACTTTAACTAATTGTTTAGCCAACATTAATAAAAGTCAGCTAGAGCGCGTACTATCTATGATAGACAAAGCTTCTACACTGCACTTTTTTGGCATAGGCGGATCTCAAGTAATTGCCTTGGATAGTTATCATAAATTTAACCGCTCCGCCAAACGTTGCAACTATATTTTTGACTATCATTTGCAATTAGGATACATATCGCGATTAAATGAAAAAGATACCGTCTTTATTTTTTCTCATTCCGGTTCCAGTGCAGAAATGATCAATTTAGCTAAGCAAGTGAGTAAAACTTCCGCTAAGCTAATTGTACTTACTGGGAACTCAGAGTCTGAACTGCTAGAACATTGCGATGAATCAATTATTATCATCACTGATGAATCTATCTTTAGAACAGAATCTTTAACTGCTCGAATATGCTATTTAACAATCATGGATGCGATCTATATTAATTTAATGTATCAAGATTTTGAAAAGAATTTTGCAAATGTACAGAATGTCCGAAAAAATGTGAACTCTTCTAGAGATAGTAGTGATCGTTCATAAAACATCTATAACTCTGATAAAACATTGAGTCTTTTTTACTTTCTGACGGGCGAATATCTAGGGAATTCACTAAAACCACTCTGGCTTTAGAAGCGTACGCCGCTTTAAACCCATTAAGAGAGTCTTCAAATATTAAAGTTTTTTGAGGCTCAATTTTACATTCACTCATAGTGTCTAAATAAACATCCGGAAACGGTTTTTGTCTTTTCACGTCATCTCCGAACTTTAACAAGTCGAAATATTGGATTAAATTTGCTTGCTGTAAAACTTTTGTAGCACGCTCTCTTCGCGACAACGTTGCTAAACCAATTGTATACCTTTGACTTTTACAAAGCGATTCTAAAATGTCTCTAGCGCCTGGAATCGCTTCTATTTTTTCTTTCTCAATGCATTGTTCAAATAAATTCTCCCTATATTTGCGAACTTTTTGTACTAATTCATCTGATTTAACTATATTTTTAATAATTCTGTTATTAATTTCAACGCTATTTCCTGACATCCCCTTCACAAACTCTTCAGATACTTTAAATCCATATTTTGCTAATCCTTCCAACCACCCTCGCGCGTATATCTCCTCACTATTTATTAAAGTTCCATCCATATCAAATATTACTAGCTTTACAGATTCCATGTACATAAACCCTTTCTACAAGTTTCCATATTTTTCTATCCTAATTAGCTTTTAGCCTAGACACTATACGCAACACCTTCTTTGAATGATTGTTCACAATAAAAATTACACTATATTGTTCACCTATAAGATTAACACAGCAATTACTTAAGTTGCTTGTTTATACTTATTAAATCACAAAGTGTATTCTATTAATAGTGGAACCATTACTTAAAACAGCTGTTATATCCTTCATAAAGCAGTCGCTATCTTCCAACTGCCCCTCTGCAAACATAAAAATTATAAATAACCTTGAAGTAGAGCGCATTACCTTAAATTTTATACTAAAATTCAAAGAAACTTTACATTTCCAGCGACTGTTACTCTTTATTGAGAGCCAAGAAGACAGAGCAAACTAAGTAGCTGCATGTCAAAACTCAGAACTACATTTAAACATGAGCCCCATAAAAGATTGTTTACTGAAATCAGCTGACTTGACAAATACTACACTGCTTTCAAGTTATTTATGGACGAAAAAGCTGATAAATAATCAATACTCTCGCAAAGAATGAACCATTAGTATCGTATACTATACGCTTTACGCGGTTTAATGGATCGTTTAATACTATCTTTATATTCTATATGCGAAAATAGATAAAGTCCATATAATTGTGTAAAAGTTAAAAGGCCATGTAACAGCCCTTTTACGGTACAATGTTTTTAACCACTAAAAACATACCCAGGAGG
>NZ_FNEL01000077.1 GCF_900100125.1 Dolosicoccus paucivorans
TGTTGGAGTTTCACCAAAGTCTTTTTCTAATGGGGTTACTTCTGGTTCGTACTTATCTGCTTGAGTTTGTGGATCTTCACCAATGATAATTGGAACTTTGATCTCATCTTTAGATCCGTCTGGATAAGTTACTTCTACATCAACTTCGTAGTCACCTGGAGTATTTCCATCAGGGATTTGGTTTGGATCCTTAACAGTGATTTCTGGTTGTTCTGCATCTTCAGGGTAACCTGGGATAGTTACTTGACCAGTAATCTCATCTTCTGTTGGAGTTTCACCAAAGTCTTTTTCTAATGGTGTTACTTCTGGTTCGTACTTAGTTGCGTCTTGTTGTTCTGCTGTAGAAACAATGTCGACTGCTTCAGTAATTTCAGTACCTGCTGGAACTGTCCACGTAATAGGCTCTTTATATCCTTCAACAACTTCTACGTTTGGATAGTGTTCTTCAGCTAAAGCTGAACCAATCTTAACATCGTAGTGTTTTGGAGTTTCGCCAGCTGCTAATTCAGTACCTTCACCTGCATCAACAGTTACACGTACATAACCTTCTGGAGTTGCTGCGTCTTGATCGTCTGTACGATCGATAACTGGATCTAACTCAGCAACGTTAATTGTAAAGTTAGTGTTGTCTGTTGAACCGTCTTCATAAGTTACAGTTACTGGAATTTCAATTGCAGTACCTGCTTCTGCCTCAGATGGTGTATACGTGATGTTGCCTGTAGCAGGATCAATAACAGCACCCGCTGGAGCATCTGCTCCTAATTCGAATTTAGGATTGTTTGGTTGAGTTTCTGCCGGTGTACCATCTTGGTTAGTGAATGTTGGTGTACCTGATTGAACCTCTTTACCTGCTTCGCCATCTTGATCCGTATAGTTAGGTTCGAAGAGCTCTGCTTGTTCGTTAGGAACAGCAACTACTGAGTCTAGAGCTAAAGCTTCTGATGTAGATGAAGTATTTGCACCTTGTAAGAACACACCTGAAGTATAGATTGCGCTTTGATCTAAATCTGCAGGAACTGTTAATGGATGTGAACCAATTTTACCTACATTATTAGATGTCATCGTTACAGGATCGCCTACTGGAACTCCATCTTTAAACCATTGTAATTGATACTCACGGTTAGGGAATAGTCCACCTGTTTGAGAGACCAAAACATCGCCTGGTTTTGCTACTTCTTCAGTAGAGTTTTCAATCATTACTTTATGCATTGGGTTTGTAACAAGTAACGTAAAGTCTTGTCTCTTACCATTGTATGAAGCTAACATTTTTGAGTCATATAAGTCACGTGAAATGTCTGGGTTAGCAAACATATTGTAACGTGAGTTATTTGAATAAATTACAGTATTCTCCACTAATGGAGCAATATACATATAATCTTGGTTGATATGACGGTGTTTTTGACCAATTGTACCGTTCCATGCCATTAGGTTACCGTGTGAAAGATCTTCGTCACGAACAACCGTACCGTACTCTTCATCAGAAATCGTATGACTTATAGATGCACCAGAGTTTTGTCGGTATGGACTGATACCATATAATCCTCTAAACGGAATATAGTAGTAACCATTTTGATCAACAGTACCGATAACTGTTTCAGCGATATGTGATCCTACACCGTTAGTTGCTTGATATTCTGCAACAATTTGTGCTTGAGCGTTTCTGAAATCATCAATTGTCGCCTTTGGATTTTCTTTTTTCCAGTTATCGAATAAAATAGCAACTTCATCATTTACATAAGATGCTGCAATTTTAGTTCCTGTAGCGTTAACGTCAGAATTATCGTGTTTTAACCAACGAGCATCTGAACCACTTGGCTCATAAAGGTCATACCAAACATAACCTTCAACTTTTCCATAATCTCCTTGATTAGCCCAAATACCGTCAGACGTTCCTGAAGTAGTCCATTCCGCTTCTGGTTTCATTAACCAATCATTTAGAAGTTTTTTCTCTTGAACACGAACTTGTGCGTTCTCGATTAATTCTTTACCAATTGTTAAGTTCCATGATTCGTTCGTACGAGCTGTAGCAACGTGGAAATTACCTTTACCGTCTCCACCTTTAACTACATCATAACGTTCTTCATTTGGTAACGTTACCCAAGTTCTGATTGCTGTTTTTCTTACTCCAGAGTTTGAAAGTCTGAAGTAGTGCTCTACCCCTGTACCATCAACAAATGGTTTTGATAGGTCAATTGTAAATCTACCATCTGCATTTGACGTTGTATAATATACAGGTGAAACTGTACCGTTTGAGTCTGTCCACTGTAAATAGACTTTAGCACCTGCCATCGGTGTGTCGCCGGTTGTGTATTTAGTACCTTCTTTTTGAAGTTTAACAGTACCGTTATAACTGTAGTTTTGTAACCATGTACCTGGTGAATAGATCGCTTCTTGTTCAATTTGTTCTTGAAGTGAGCTATCGACATCGCCAGATGCTTGTTGTGACTCTTTGTCTGCGTTTGGATCAGTTTCTAATCCAGGGTTTGTTACATCAGGATTAATATCTCCTGCACCTGAATTATCTTGTTCACTTCCTGCACCATCTGGTGTAGTGCCGTCTAGTTCGCCAGCGCCATCATTTGCCGCACCGTCGTTTGGTGCACCTGCGTCAGCACCTTCTTCACCAGCTGCGTCTGGTTGTGTTGTTTGTGTTTGTTCTTGTGTTTCAGCGCCAGTTTCAGCTGCTAATACAGCGTCTGCTCCGAAGAAAATACCTGCTGCTACCGCAACAGATGCCACACCCACACTGAACTTACGGATACCAAAAGTTTGAACTTTGTTTCCGCGTTTCATTGTTTGCATGCGCGTGTTGTTCTTACTAAACATATATTTACCTCCAATAAATAATAGATTTTGTAATTAAGACTAAGTGATTATTGATACCTTCGCATCAATAATTACAATAATACGAAGTGCTTATCGTCTCACGAGCCAAGTGAGGCGAGTCATTACATGCGAGATTTCGATCGAGCATCATCTCCTCTATAAACAATGACAAATACGACAAGTGACTTCTTTCGCAAGTGCTAGGCACTCGCTCTGATACTAATTATACTATATAGCAATATAATATCAATGGTTCTATTTATTAAGAATTTATTAGATCAGAATTCTCATTAGAATGATTCTTCCTTTCACTATCATCTTTTAAGTTGATTAGACAAGAAAATCTTTCTATACTTTTTGTTAAATTAGAATCAGACTACTCTAAACATCGTCATTTCGATCATTTTATTGACAATATATATACAAAACTTTTAATATGTCTATTGACTGCCTTTAATATTTCACGCCATAAAAAAGAAGCCACTTCTTCAGTGACTTCCTACCTTACTCCTTCAATACACTGTCCATTAAGCGGATAAACTCTGTCGTCGATCGATCTTTAGCGAGATGGTCGCAAGGTAACCAATCATATTGTTCAGGGCCATCATAATAAATTCCAATCAGTGGATCCTTTAATTCTTTATCCGTTAAGTACCGAGCTAAGATCCATTTCAATTTATACTCATCGTCTTCTTGATACTCGAAAGGATGACGTAAGACATAATCCAATTGTTCAGCTAGTAATTCTGTCATAATAATGATCTTTACTTTAGCATTTAAACAATCCATTACGTCAGTTACTTCAAGAGCGGGATGCCAATTTGTAATGGTCGACGGCATATTGTATTGAGTCGCTAAAGCGAGTTGAATTCCCTCAGCTGTTCGGTCGACCTCTCCATTAAATAAACTACTATATAGTATACACGCATCAAGTTTAGTCTTCATAATATAACCTTCCTATTTAAGATTGAAGTAACATCTGTAATTGATCAGGCGTCGTCTGTTCGTCAAGTTCATGGTAAGATAACCCACTTCCTGATTGGATTAATTCTTTAACTAAATTAATCATCTCCATCTTACCTAAACTTGAATCAATATAACCTGAATAATTTTGGTATAACTTAATGTACCCAAAGGCCGATAAATCTTCGCCGGCCAGTTCTTCTCCTAAGGAGCGAATCACTTGAGCTTGACGTTCTTGTTTAGAAACTAATTCTCCTTCTTGAGGTAAATGACGCATATAAGCCAGAGCTTGTGAACCGTCCATCGTTAACGTATCCCCTTCTTGGAAGGAATATCCATCTTGTTCAAAGCTTTCAGACACATAAACAGTAACTCCGCCCACTTCATCGATTAACTCTGCGACACCGGCCATATCTAACGTTAAATAATCATCAATCGAAGCGTCAGTCCACTCCTCAATTCCGTCAGCTACTAATTGACCTCCCCCGATAGAGTAAGCTTCCGCAAGGGTGCCTTCACCCTGTTCGGGAATAGAAATCATTAAGTTTTGAGGTAAACTAATTAACGAAACTTGTCCTGTTCCTTCATTATAAGACACCACTAAAGTCGAATCACTTTGACCGCTGCCATCTGCTTGGCGGTCACTTCCAGTCATTACAATATTTGTCACCCCATCCGCTTGGGCAGAAGACGTTAGTAAACTAAACGCTCCCAGCCAACCGATGAGTAGTCCATATATTATTTTTTTAAGCACACTCATTCCTACTTTCTACGATAATTCTTAGATGTATCATACCATGAGCCGAGTGATAATTTGTTATAAAAGTGTGAACACTTTACTAAAAAAAGACCTTAACGCTTGTGAACTGCTCCCTGTCAAGTAGACAGGCAAATAAACAAAATAATTTGTGCCATGTATGAATCACTCATGCATGGCTTTTTTTTATGCGGGGATTTTTAATCCCATTTTCAAGGTTACCCGTTGGGTATTATAAAATTCAATATATTGTTTAACGTCATTCTCCAATTCCTCAAAGCTCTTATAGGTCTTCAAGTGATACATCTCTTCTTTGATGATCCCCCAAAAGTTTTCCATTGGCCCATTGTCGATACATTTACCAACACGAGACATACTTTGAATAATCTGGTTCCTTTTGATAAAGCTGTTAAAGCCATGAGACGTATACT
>NZ_FNEL01000025.1 GCF_900100125.1 Dolosicoccus paucivorans
ATGCAGAAGTGAAAGTCGAAGAAGCTAAAAAAGCGTTAGAAGATGCAACTAAAAAAGTAGCAGAAAAAGAACAAGAAGCTCAAAAGCTAGAAGATGAAGTTAAGAAATTAGAAGAAGAGCAACAAAAACCAGCACCAGAAGAGGATCCAAACAAAGAGCCTGAGAAACAACCAGAGAATCAACCGCAAGAACCTCAACCAAACCCAGAAGGTGAAGAAAAACCGGCTCCAGAAGAGGATCCAAACAAAGAGCCTGAGAAACAACCAGAGGAACAACCACAAGAACCTCAACCAAATCCAGAAGGTGAAGACAAACCAGCACCAGAAGAGGATCCAAACAAAGAGCCTGAAAAACAACCAGAGGAACAGCCGCAAGAACCTCAACCAAACCCAGAAGGTGAAGGAGAAAAACCAGCACCAGAAGAAGATCTGAATAAAGAGCCTGAGAAACAACCAGAGGTACAACCGCAAGAACCACAACCAAACCCAGAAGGTGAAAAGCCAGGCGAGCAAGCTCCTGAAGTTAAACCAGAAGGCGACAAACCAGAAGAAAAATAAACATTCGTTGCTACTTACGAAGTTCGCGACGAAAAAGGTAAAGTGGTTAAAGTACTTCAAACTGAACCTTGGGAAGATTGGGCAGCAATAGAACAAGCTTCTGTTGTGGTGGCTAACGAATTTGGTAAAGCCTTAGGCTTTGGTGAATTTAAGTTTAACGTCGAAGCAACTGATAAAGGACTAACTTACTACTTCGTCCAAAAAGCAGTTAAACCAGAAGTAAAACCAGATAACAATGCCAAACCAGAAATGAAACCTGAAGATAAGAAAACTTATAAAGTAACTTATGAAGTTCGTGATGAAAAAGGCAACGTTATTAAAGTACTTCAAACTGAAACTTGGGAAGACTGGGCAGCAATGGAACAAGCTTCTGTTGTGGTAGCTAATGAATTTGGTAAAGCATTAGGCTTTGGCGAATTTAAGTTTAACGTTGAAGCAACTGATAAAGGATTAACTTACTACTTTATCCAAAAAGCAGTAAAACCAGAGGTTAAACCAGAGCAAAAACCTGAAACAAAACCAGAGGTTAAGCCTGAAGCTAAACCAGAACAAAAACCAGAAGTTAAACCTGAGGCTAAGCCTGAACAAAAACCTGAAGCAAAACCAGAAGTTAAACCGGAAGAAAAACCAGAAGTTAAACCGGAAGAAAAACCAGAAGGCGAAACAAAACCAGAAATGAAGCCAGAAAAAGAGCATAAAGAAGAATCAGCAGCTGAAAAAGCTGAAGCTTCTAAAGCAATTTCAAGTGAAGACAAGTTACCAGAAACAGGTGACTACAGTCTATTTGGTGCAGCAGCATTATCACTTCTTACAGGTTTAGGTTTAGTTAACCCACGTAGAAGAAAATAATAATTGAGAATCATTTTTCAGCCCCTTGAGCTTTTAAAGCTTAGGGGCTTTTTGTTTTTGCACCATTATATGGACTTTATCAGAATAATAAAATCTAAATATCTCGATATTATTCTTATTGTATTTATAATTTAAACTGGTATAATTTACGGCAAATATAGATTAATATTTAAATAATTTTAATTAATGGAGGTAATGAGACATGAAGAAGAGTCGTCTACTGAAGACTTTATTTTTAACGAATGTTCTATTATCGGGAGTCGTTGTGACGAATGTTGATGATGTTTTAGGAACCAATGTTGCGATAGCAGAAGAGGCGTTAGAAGTAGATTTCGATGAAGAAGAGGAAGAAGTTGTCGAAGAAGAGTATACGGTAAGTTACGAAATTCGTAATAAATCAGGCGAAGTCATTGAAGTACTGCAAACTGAAGTTTGGAGCGATTGGGATGCGATGGAAGAATCATCTGTTGCGACTGCTAACCAATTCGGTGAAGAGTTAGGCTTTGGTACAAATGCGTTTAACGTTGAAGGAACAGGGGACGGCATTGTTTATTACTTTATTGAAGAAGAGTATGCGGTGACCTATGAAATCCGTGACAAAGATGACAACGTCGTTGATGTATTGCACACCGAAATTTGGAATGATTGGGACGAAATGGAAAAAGAGTCCCTTAAAACGGCTAAACAATTTGGTAAAGACCTAGATTTTGATGAAAATGAATTACACGTTGAAGAAACTTCAGAAGGTTTAACTTATTACTTCATTCAAAAAGAATACACAGTGACCTATGAAGTCCGTGACAAAGATGACAAGGTCGTTGAAGAATTACAAACTGAAATTTGGAACGACTGGGATGAGATGGAGAAAGAATCCGTCAAGACAGCTAAGAAATTCGGTAAGGATTTAGGATTTGGCGAAGACAAGTTTAATGTTGATGCGAAAGATGACGGTTTAACTTATTACTTCATCCAAAAAGATGAAGCAGCATCTAAAGATCAAGCAGATAACGAAGAAGCTTCCTCAGCTAAAGCTCAAAGTTCTCAAGAACAGTCTTCAGAAGAAGTCTCTTCAAATGAAACTCAAGAGCCCCAAGAAGAATCCGCTGATGAAAAAGAAGATGTTAAAGAAAGTGAAGCAAACGAAGAATCAAAAGAAGCTTCCAAAACAGACAATAACAATGAAAGTGGTTCTGGAGAAGCAGATTCTAAAAAGTCTAAAGATAAAAAAGAAGACAATGGAAATAAAAAGATGGATACATTCCGTGGCTATGATCGAAAAGAGGGAGCTATTAATGCGGCTGAAATTCATATGGATAGCGGATGGAACGATCAGTACGATAAGTATACAGGCTACCACGTCTATCAAATTGAAGACGGAACATGGAATGTAGACTTTAATTATGACGGAGTGAAAACAATTGGACTTGATAGAGAAGAACTTACTGAACAAGACATTCAAGACGCATTAGCACAGTACGCAGATGTAACAGGTAAGTTTAAGGACGGTGCCGTAGCTCAAGACGGAAGAGCTTTGGTGAAAGACACATCAAAGGAAAAGTCGACAGCATCATCACCTAAATCCAATAACTCATCCGGCAGAACGTCAAGCAAACCATCAACCAAACCTCGAAATAAGACGACGAATAAACCTCGCGGCAAGACAACAACTAAACCACGTGGTAAGACGACTAACAAGTCACGCGGCAAAACAAATGGCAAAGTTTTACCAAACACAGGTGATTATAGCTTCTTCACCCTTGCTGCTTCATCCCTTCTAGCAGGATTAGGTTTAGTAAAGGCACGTAGAAATAACGATTAATGGAATGAAATAAATGTCTCTAAATTTCAAAAGTTTAGAGACATTTTTTAGATGGATGATATTTGGACCTCATTAAATTTTGTGTTAAAATTCACTTAGTGGGGGGATTTCTTAGAAAAAATAAAGAGAATTTAAATATTTTGATATCTTTCTTATTGTTTTTGGTAATATACGTGTTATAATATACAATGAACCAGAGCATGGATAAGCATGCTTTGACTAATAGGAGGTAATTTTCTATGAAAAAATCTTTAATTAAACCATTATTTTTAACAAGCGCAATTTTATCTGGAGTTGTTGCAGCTAACATTACTTATGCTCCAGTAGCTCAAGTAGACAACGTGGCTGTTGCAGAAACAGAAACTGTTGAAGAAGAATACTACGTTAGCTATCAAGTGCGTAACGAAGCAGGCGAAGTCATTAACGTATTACAATCAGAAACATGGAACGACTGGGCTGCAATGGAAGAAGCATCCGTTGTTGTCGCAAACCAATTCGGTGAAGAATTAGGTTTTGGTTCTTACGCATTTAACGTTGAAGCAACAGCTGACGGTTTAACTTACTACTTCGTTCAAGAAGATGAGAAGGAAACTGAATATACAGTAGTTTATGAAGTACGTGATGAAGAAGGACATGTCCTTGAAGTACTACAAACAGAAACATGGACTGACTGGGATGCGATGGAAGAAGCTTCCGTTGTCGTTGCTAACCAATTTGGTAAAGACTTAGGATTTGGCGAGTTCAAATTCAACGTTGATGCAACACCAGAAGGTTTAACTTACTACTTTGTTGACGGTGAGCAAGAAGATGCAAGCTCTGAAGAAGATGAAGTAGAGTCAACTGACGAGAACTCATCACAAGAAAGCTCACAAGAGCAAACTGAAACTGATGAAACTGAGGCATCAAAAGGCGAAAGCAGTGAAAGCAAATCTTCAAAAGAAGAAAGCGAATCTGAAGAATCTTCATCAGAAGAAAGCGAATCTAAAAAACCAGTTCCAGGTAAGAAAAAACCAGGTAAACCAGGAAAAATGTTACCAAACACAGGTGACCGTAGCTTCTTTGGTGCTGCAGCATTATCATTCCTTGCAGGATTTGGTTTAATGGCTGTTCGTAAAAGCAAAAAAGATGCTTAATCTATAACTATACGAAATGAAACTCTAAGAGTCTTTGGCTCTTAGAGTTTTTGTTTTAAAAAATTAATCAAAAGCATCTACCTCAACCAATGTTTAGATAGCTATTTTAAAATAGTTGAAATAAAATAGGGTGAACGAGCTGTAGGGTAAGTCCTATTCATTGCATCCGCTTTCAAATTGTGATAAGTTTTAAATATAAGAGACGATAGGGGAGCTGTAATGGCTGAGAAAGGTAAGACTGACCCTTTACTTGAACTAGGTAATGCTAGCGTAAGGAATGAATCGCTCACAAGAGTTTATGCGTATTTATACCTCTTCTATCGCTTATGATGGGAGGGGTTCTTTTTATTGTGAAAAACAAATCAATAAGACAACGTTATGGCGGTACATTACTGATGGTTCTACTATTACTAGCTCTTTGGCAGTGGATCGTGATGAATGGGTATATTGCTGATTATTTATTGCCCAGTCCAAGTCAGATTGGCCAAGCTCTAATCAAAAACCGCCAGCTATTATGGATGCATTCTAAAACCACTCTCTATGAAGCTGTAGTGGGGATGAGTTTAGGTGTCGGGTTAGGTACAATCTTAGCAGTTATTATGGAGTGGGTGCCTTTATTACACCGCGGGATTTATCCACTGCTTATTATTAGTCAAACGATTCCCACTGTCGCTATTGCGCCGATGTTAGTGTTATGGTTTGGTTATGGTATTTTGCCAAAAGTATTACTCGTTATTTTGACGACCTTTTTCCCGATTACGATTGGGCTACTTAAAGGATTTCATTCCGTTGACGAAGAAGTGATTCGTTTAATGCGGTCCATGAAAGCTAGTACAACGCAGATGATGCGCTTTGTTAAATTTCCAACCGCGCTGCCTTACTTTTTTACTAATTTAAGACTGTCGGCGTCTTACGCGGTCGTTGCTGCAGTTGTAGCGGAATGGTTAGGTGGACAAAGTGGGCTAGGGGTGTACATGACCTTAGCAAGAAAATCCTATGCCTTTGACGTGATGTTTGCGATTATTGTCGTTGTGTCTTTATTAAGTTTAGTGTTGTTAAAGGGAGTGGATTTATTAGAGTATCTATCCCTTCCCTGGAAACAGAAAGGAAGAACAAAATGAAACAGTGGTTATTTAAAGTGATGAGTGTCGTCATGTTATTACCTTGGTTAAGTTTACCCGCATCTGCCGAGGAGCTCCAAGAATTAACCTTTGTGTTAGACTATACGCCTAATACAAACCATACCGGACTCTACGTAGCAGCCGAGAAAGGTTATTTTGAAGAAGAAGGATTGGCTGTGAATATTATGATGCCACCTGAAGATGGTGCTCCAGTTCTAGTGGCTAGTGGGAGTGCTCAATTAGGTATGGATTATCAAGATAGTCTCGCATCAACTTACGCTCAATCAACGCCTCTTCCAGTGACCAATATCGCAGCCGTCATCCAACACAATACATCAGGAATTATCTCACCTAAAAACCGTGAGATTATAAGTCCTAAAGATATGGAAGGTAAACGCTATGCTTCTTGGGGTTCAATGGTTGAACAAGCCATCATCAAAAACGTTGTTCAATCTGATGGAGGTGACCCAAATAAAGTCGAAATGGTAAATAATACTCAAGCAAGTATTACTAATTTAGATCAAAGTGATATTGATGCGATTTGGGTCTTTTACGCTTGGGATGGGATTGCTGCTCAAGTTAAAGACATTCCTGTCAATTACTTCCCATTTATTGACTATAACGACACCTTTGACTACTATACACCAACCATTATTGCGAATAATGCATTTTTAAAAGACAATCCGGAAGTGGTCAAAGCCTTTTTAAGAGCGGTGAAAAAGGGTTATGAATTTGCGATGGAACACCCTGAAGAAGCCGCTCAAATATTAGTCGAAGCTCACCCAGAACTGGATCAAGACATTGTCACTGAAAGTCAAAAGTATTTAGCGGACAAATATGTGGCCGATGCTCCGAAATGGGGCTACATTGATGCTGAACGTTGGGACCGTTTCTATACATGGTTAGCTGAAGAAGGCTTAATTGCTCAAGAAATTCCTAAAGGATATGGATTTACAAATGACTATTTACCAGAATAACGTCTTATCCATTGGACAAGTTAGTAAATACTACAACAATGAACCTGTTCTTCAAGATATTACCTTTCAAGTACCTAAAGGTAAAATTGTCGCTTTACTTGGAGCTAGCGGAGTGGGAAAGACGACGCTATTTAATATCATTTCCGGAGTGACCGTGCCAGACAGGGGTCAAGTGTTGTTAAAGGGTGAAGACATTACCGGTAAGCCAGGGCATATTAGTTATATGCTTCAAAAAGACTTATTATTGGGGCATTTAACGATCATTGATAATGTGAGTCTGTCTTTACGACTACAAGGCTTACCTAAAGAAAAAGCTCGTCAACAAGTGGCCCCTTACTTTGAGCTGTTTGGTCTTGAAGGGAGTGAAAAAGCTTATCCCCACGAATTATCTGGCGGAATGAGACAACGAGCGGCGCTATTTAGAACATACATTGCCTCTAGCGAAGTAGTGTTACTCGATGAACCCTTTAGTGCTTTAGACTCCATTACTAAACGGCACTTACATGACTGGTACAAAAAGATGCACGAAGAATTAAATTTAACGACGTTGTTTATTACCCACGATGTGGATGAAGCGATTTACTTAGCTGATGAAATTTATGTGATGACCGGACCGCCAGGACAATTAACCGCTCACGAAAAGATCCAGCGCCCGAAAGGGGAAGCCTTTGAATTAAGCCAGGCCTTTTTAGAGTATAAACGTCGCATTCTTAGTGAAATTTAAAGAAGCCTAGAAAGGCTTCTTTTTTATGGTATGCTTATTAAAAAAGTAAGGTGAGACGATGAAACGAGTAATTATTGATACAGACACTGCTGGAGATGATACAACCGCAATTTTAATGGCTCTTCATTATTTTAAAGTTGAAGGAGTAACGATTGCCGGAGGAAACGTCCAGTTCGACCAACAAGTTAAAAACGCGTTATATACGATTCAAATAGCTAATCCTGGCTATAAAGTGCCAGTCTATAAGGGGCATGCATCGCCTTTAATGACGTTAATGGACGAAAGTCACTGGACAGAAGAACGGATTATGGGTGAAGACGGTATGGGGAATGCGAACTTTGATGCCCCAAACCAACAACCAGAAACGAAGCACGCCGTTGATTTTATGATTGAAACCATTCACGCTCATCCCGGCGAGATTGAGCTATTAGCCATTGCTCCATTAACCAATATTGCGATGGCTATTAAACGAGACCCAACTATTGTGCCTAAAATTAAACATCTTTGGATTATGGGTGGGGTCAACAACGCCATTGGTAATATTAATGCAGTGGCTGAATTTAACTTTTATACGGATCCGGAAGCGGCTAAAATCGTTCTTCATTCAGGGACTGAGATGACGATGGTCACGTGGGATATGTGTTTAAAACACGCCGTGATGTATGAAGACCACATTCAAAATATCCGAGCTTTAAATACAAAAGGGTCTCAATTTTTCCTCGATGTAAATTTACATGTTCGTGACTTTGAATTCAAAAAACGAGGCGTCGATGGTATTACCTGTCCCGATTCAGTGGTGGCTGGTATTATGGCAGATGAATCAATGATGGAACAAGCAACGAAGTATTACGTTGATATTGAAACGAAAGGCGAACTAACCCGAGGCTATAACTTAGTGGATTTAGAAAGTGACTTAGGAAAGCCAGCTAACGTGCGGGTATGCGAGAAAATTAATGAACATACTTTCCAACAACAACTACTAGATGTTCTTGGGGCCATTGACTAAGTGATACTCTTTAAGTAAAGTCACCATATTTTGATAAAGGGCTTCTTTTACTTCATTAAAAGAAAGTCCTTTTCTTTTTGCGATATAGTCGATAATAACAGGAATATAGTCAGGACTGCCGATTTGTCCATTCACCCATTCTAGTGCTCCAGGTCCATCGGTTTCGGTTAATAAACGGTTTAGAGATACTAAATCAATCAGTTGATCAGTAAGAGAAGAATATCCCGCGTCAACACTGATCGTAAAGTAATAACCTAAGTTTAAAAAGTCTTCCACTAACTCTAGCGGACCACTGTACCAATGAATGATTCCAGTGGCTTCGGGATACTTTTGAAGGAGAGCTAGTACATCTTCTTCTGCATCTTTAGTATGAATGTTCAAAAATTTATGATGCTTTTTAGACAGTTTAACAAAATGTTCGAACACTTCCCGTTGTTTTGGGTAACACTTTTTATCTTTAGCCCAAAGGTAATCTAACCCCACTTCGCCGATAAAGTCCGCTTGCTTAACGAAAGACTCGATCGTCTCTAATGACGTCTCTTCCGTCACTTCCCAAGGATGAATGCCGTAACCGACAAAGACAGTGTCTCCTCGCATAGAATAAGTGCTTAAGAAATCCTCTTCGTTCATCGTATTAGCAAGGGTTATTTGGTCAGGCCGCAACCCATCTTGTAAAGTCGGATAATGACTTAAATGTTCATGGGCATTAATGTACATAGAAAAGCTCCTTTCGAGAGGTTTAATATGATTGTACTAAAAAAAGATGCTCCGATTAAAGAGCATCTTTTTTCTTTGAGTTAAAATTAAGGTTTCCACTGTTCCACTTCGTCGCGGTTAGCTTCAACCCAATCTTTAGCTGCTTCATATGGATCTTTACCGTCATTAATTTCTAACATGACTGCTTCCATATCATCTAGCGTCCAATTGAATTGATCGAGTAATTCATAGACTTCTGGTAAGTCATCTTTTAAACCTTGACGAGCCATTGTGTGGATTGCTTCTTCGCCACCAAATGAACCACGAGGGTCATCTAAATATTTTAAGTCATAAGCAGCAAATTTCCAGTGCGGAGACCATCCGGTTACAACAATATCTTTATTGTTTTCCAGCGCTTGTTGTAAAGCGACTGTCATTGCTCCGGTTGAAGATGTTTCAACAGCCCAATCGCTTAAGTTAGGGTAAGTTGCTTGAGCATCTTGAGCAGCCATCACAACGCCTGCACCTGGTTCAATCGCAACAATCTCTTGTCCAGCCTGGTCGGTTAAGTCTTCGATTGAGTTAACATCCATATACTCCGGTACGACTAAACCAATGCGTGCACCATTTAAGTTAGGGCCTAAGTCATCAAGTTGATCACCGTATTGCTCAAACTGCGCGCCGTGGGTGGCTGGTAACCACGCACCGACCATTGCATCGGCTTCACCTTTAGCAACGGACTCCCACATAATGGCGTTATCTAATGGGGTTAAGGTTACGTCATAACCCATTTCTTCTAAAATCGTTGCCACAACGTGAGTAGAAGCTACTTCAGTATCCCATGTTACATAAGATAAGTTGACTTTCTTACCTCCGCCACCACTTAAAAATGTTGGTACAATTAAAGCTAAAATTAACGCTCCAATGACTCCTAAGGTGATGTAGCGATTACGTTGTTTGTTTTTTGAACGTTGTTCAGTAATTGGACGGTTTAAGTTTTGAGTCACACGGTCTAAAATAATCGCTAAAATAACGAGGGATAATCCGTTAACAAATCCGCTACCAATATCTGCCCGTTGCAGTGCCGTTAATACGCCACGACCTAATCCAGGTGCTCCGATCATCGATCCAATCACAACCATGGATAAAGCTAACATAATCGTTTGGTTAATTCCTGCAAAAATCGTTGATTTAGCAAGAGGTAACTCTAAGTCAAATAAACGTTGTCTTGATGTACTACCAAATGACTCTGCCGCTTCCACAAGTTCGTGGGAGACTTGACGAATGCCTAAGTTAGTCATCCGAACAGTGGGTGGTAAGGCAAAGATGACTGAAGCGAATACTCCAGGTACCCGACCAATCCCAAAGAAAGCCACCGCTGGAATTAAATAGACAAATCCAGGCATCGTCTGCATTAAGTCAAGAATCGGTTGAATAATGGCTTGTGCTGTGTCGCTTTTTGCAGCAAGAATTCCTAAAGGCACTCCGATTAAAATGGAAACCAAACTAGAAATAGTAACAAGTGTCAATGTCTCTATTAACGGGTTCCATAGTCCTTGGTTATAAATGAATAATAAACCAATCAGTGTAAAAGCAGTAAAGCCCCACTTTTTACGTGAAATAAAATAGACACCTACTGTCGCTAATGCGATAAATAGTAAAGGTGGAATGGCCAATAACAATTGGCTCATATTATTCATTAAAAAGTCACCAATGACTTGTAGTATTGAAAACAGTCCCGACAAGTTTCGTGTTAGCCAGTTGGTTAACGATTCAATCCATTGGCCAACAGGAATGGGACTCATTAAAAATGCGTTCACTATTTGATCTCCTCCTCATGAATGGCTAAACGCTCTGGTTGGTAGACTTGTGGAAAGTCGCCTTCCGTTTTTGCTAATGCGTTTAAAACAGTTCCACGAATAATGACTCCTAATAAGCGGTCGTTATCGTCCACAACAGCCATTGGGGCAGGGGAATCAGTCATAATATCAAATAGTTCTTCAACTAAAGCGTCTGGATGAGTAATGGTTACTTCACCACGAATAATTTCGTGTAAGTCCGTACCGCCTTGTTTTCTAAACTTAATTAAGTCTTCTGCGTGAATGTAGCCGAGCAGTTTACCGTTTTTATCTACGGCCATTAATAAGCTCGAGTTATTGTGGCGCATATTATTTAACGCAACGTGAGGTCCGTCGTGGTCCACATTAATAGAATAAGCTGGAATCATAATATGACGAGCGGTAAAGACTTTCGAACGGTCCACTTCTTCAACGAACTCACGAACATAGTCGTTAGCTGGGGTCGTTAAGATCTCTTCTCCCGTACCAATTTGCATAATTTGTCCGTCACGCATTAAAGCAATTCGGTCACCGAGACGTAACGCTTCATTTAAGTCGTGAGTAATAAAAATGATTGTCTTTTTAACTTCACGTTGTAATTCAATCAGTTCGTCTTGCATCTCGCGACGGATGAGTGGGTCTAGCGCTGAGAACGCTTCGTCCATTAATAACACTTCCGGGTCATTAGCTAGTGCACGGGCTAAGCCGACACGCTGTTGCATTCCTCCAGATAATTGTTGTGGAAATTGGTCTTTAAAGGCCAATAGTCCAGCATTATCTAAAGCTCTTTCTGCGCGCTGAATGCGTTCTTCTTCATCCACACCACGAATTTCTAAACCATACAGTGTATTTTCTAAGATTGTTCGGTGAGGGAAAAGGCCAAAGTTTTGAAAGACCATACTCATCTTATGACGACGAATATTCATTAATTCTTCTTTACTTACTTTAGCGATATCTTGGCCATCGATTTCAATAGAACCCGATGTTGGTTCAATTAAACGGTTGAGTAAGCGAATTAAGGTTGATTTACCTGAACCGGATAATCCCATAATGACAAAGATTTCACCTTCATGAACGTCAAAAGTTGCATCATAGACACCGACAGTTGATCCTGTCGCTTCTAAAATGTCTGTTTTACTTTTTTTGTCTTGAATCATTTGTAAGGCTTGTTGTGTTTTTTTACCAAATATTTTCGTTAGATGTCTAACTTCTATTTTAGCCAAACAAAGCACTCCTTTTCTTGTTTGTATTTTAAGTGACTATCTTACGCTAACACGAAATAGTCACTTAGTCAAAAAAGAAAAACCCCGTTACACCGCGTGTAAGGGGTTACTTTGGCTGAGTATCACCGTAGAAAAAGTTTCGCATTTTTAATGAAGATTCCTCATCTCCAATATAGTAAAGAGTGTCTCCCGAAAAGACTTGAGCGTAAGGACCAGGGGATAAAACTAAGTGACCTTGATGAAGAATTCCTACGACTGTTGCGGTAGTCTGTTGCCATAAATTCATCTCCTTTAATCTCTTACCTAAATGATCGGCTTGGTCATTTAAGTGCAATTCAAAGGGAATAAATGGGTTATGGGTGTAGGCACTTTCGCGGTGATTCATTAATTGACGTAATTGATCTTTCATATGAAGCCATTCTTTTTCTTGTTTAGCAATACTATCGGCGATGGATTGTTCCATTTGTTTCATCGCTTGGCTCGCTTCGTGTTGTTTAATAAAGGCCGTCGCTTTTTGAGCGGAAGTAATGTAGGTTCCACTGCCGTGATAGGCACTCATGATGCCTAAATCAACCAAAACGTTAACAGCTTTACGAGCGGTTTCCGGTGAGACGTCAAACGCTTCAGCGATCATGGAACGCGCGTATAAACGTTCTCCTTCTTGGTAAATGCCGTCTTTAATTTGCCGCGCGAGTTCAATCGCAATTTTTTGATATAAGGGTGAGCGAATTTTACGCATCAAATCACCTCCAAAGGTATGTTCTTCATCTAAATCATACAACGAAGGCGCAAGAAGGGTCAACATTTGAATGATTATAACCGGTGTTATCATTTTGTTATAAAGGTTTAACAAACTGTCGCCCAGTGGCAACAGAGTTGTTGAGTGAAGGTGTTATACTATATATCACGAGTAATGGGAGCTAAATTTTAAAACTATTCTTTTTCTCCGCTCCCGTGAAAGTGAGCTTGAAAGCGTATTTATTGCTTTAAGCTATAATGTTTTTCTATAATGAAGATAGAACGATAGTAAAGCACTAAAGGAGGCTATATTATGAACGGATTATTTGGCAATGCCAGTCAATTGATTGACTTATTTTTAGGTTCAAACAGCCAAGAACAACAATTAGCACAACGTGCGGACGTAAGTACGAGTGATTTTGCTAAAGTCGCAGCGCTAGGACTACCCATTATTTTAAAACAAATTAACCGCAACACTCAAAGCGATGCTGGTTTAGGCTCTCTTGTTGACGCCCTTACAAAGCATCAAGATGTTAGCCAATACCAATCTCCTGAAGAAATGACTCAACATGTGGACCCACAAGACGGTGACAAAATTTTAGGTCATGTCTTTGAAACAAAACAACAAGAAGAAAATATTTACCAAAAAATTGGTAACATTATTGGTATCGACGAAGCGGCCGTTAAACGAGTCATGATTCTTTTAGCGCCCATCGTCTTAAAATATTTAGCTGACCGTCAACGTAACCAAAACTTAGACCAACGCGGCGTCCAACGTGAAACGAACGTTGCGGTGGAAGAAGTAAACGATCGCTTACAAAAACAAAATGGTGGCGTCATTGGTGATGTGTTAAGTAATATTTTAAAGGGCAACTCGACCTCTAAACCACAACAGTCTGGAAGTATTGTTGGAAATATTTTAGATTACTTTTCATAATGAGTAACCTGTTGGTTTGACCAGCAGGTTATTTTTGTAGGTGCATCTAGCATTTCTGTTCGCTATAATAAAAGAAAAGGAGTGTAGAGAAAATGACAAATAACAAGGAATGGAAATTTTCTATGGATGATTTTTTAAAAGATATAGCCCGAAAGCAAAACCGAGTCTATATTACTAAAGAAGAAGTTCAAGAAGCCGAAGCAAAAAAGAAAGAAAATGAGTTAAAGAATAAAAAAGATTAAGAAAAGCTTGCTTTTTAATTTAAACCTGGTATAGTAATAGATGTTGACGGTTCTTTAGCTCAGTTGGGAGAGCACCAGCTCGACAAGCTGGGGGTCGTAGGTTCGAGCCCTACAAGGACCATTCATAAAAAACCCGAGATAGCGAGGATTTTACTTCTGCTATCTCGGGTTTTTTGCTACAATAAGTGTGTAAGAGCTAGGCGAAGCTTGCTTACACATGTCTTTTCTTGTGAATAACTTCACCTAAAGCAAGCTTTCGCCTACCAATTATACAAAACAGAAAGGGTGTTGTTGTATGTATACGTTTATTGGTGGCGTTATTTTGCTTATTTTAGGTTATGTTTTCTACTCCAAAGTCATCTATCAAAACTTTGGCGTCGAACCGACGAGGCAAACTCCAGCAAAAGCTTTAGAAGACGGCAGTGACTTTGTTCCTATGAACAAAAATAAAAACTGGCTCATTCAGTTATTAAACATTGCCGGAACAGGTCCTATTTTCGGTCCCATTATGGGCGCGTTGTACGGTCCAGTAGCTTTCATTTGGATTGTTTTAGGAAATATCTTTGCGGGAGCAGTCCATGATTACTAT
Source organism: Dolosicoccus paucivorans (assembly GCF_900100125.1). Taxonomy (GTDB): domain Bacteria; phylum Bacillota; class Bacilli; order Lactobacillales; family Aerococcaceae; genus Dolosicoccus; species Dolosicoccus paucivorans. Next base: position 14,450 of record NZ_FNEL01000025.1, read on the forward strand.
ATGGGGATGATTTCGTTAAGAAACAACGGAGCTCACTTACCTGAGTTAGCAGGAAAGTATTTAGGAAATGCGACAAAGCATATTGTCAATATTTTTGCGGCCTTATTATTACTTTTAGTTGGAACGGTCTTTGTTACCTCTCCTGCTTCTTTGCTTGCTGGTCTTACACCGACAACGTTAAACCATCAGTTTTGGGTGGGCGTTATTTTCCTATACTATATTTTGTCAACGATTTTACCGATTGATACCATTATCGGACGCATTTACCCAATTTTTGGTGCGATTTTGCTCTTTGCTTGTGTGGCCGTAGGGATTACCTTGTTTACAAGTGGTAATATTCATAATGTGCCAGAATTAACGTTACAAAATATGCATCCAGACGGTGTGCCGATTGTTCCAGGCTTATTCTTTACAATTTCATGTGGTGCTTTATCGGGATTCCATGCGACTCAAAGTCCAATTATTTCTCGTACCGTTGAAAATGAATCTGAAAGTCGCTGGGTCTTTTACGGCGCCATGATTTGTGAAGGGATTATTGCGATGATTTGGGCCGCTGCGGGAATGGCTTTATACCAAGGCGAAGTGTTAAGCAACATTATTAAAGAAGGAACCGCTGCAGCAGCAGTCAGTGACATTGCTTTACGCTTGTTAGGTCCAATTGGGGGAACGATTGCGATTATTGAGGTCATCGTCCTACCGGTTACTTCAGGAGACACTGCTTTTAGAAGTTTACGAATGATTATTGCGGACTATATCGGCTATGCCCAATCTGCCTTAAAGAACCGCTTAAGTGTAACCTTACCTATTTTTGCGGTCAGCTTTGCGTTAATGTTTATTGATTTTAATATTTTATGGCGTTACTTTACATGGGCGAACCAAGTATCAGCGGTCATTGCTTTATTTGTCGCTTCTGCGTATTTAATGCTTAAAGGTAAACGTTTCTTAAACGCTTTAGTTCCAGCCAGCGCCATGTTGTATTTAGTTATTTTATACTTATTAACTGAAAAGATTGGTTTTGGTTTACCAATGCAGTTATCTTATTGGCTCAGTTTAGCTATCGCGGCGGGTATTTTAGCTCTATTCTTACACCGGGTTAAAACACTAAAAGAAACGAAAGATGCAACAGATCCGTTGTTTAATGATCATTTACCGATTAATGAATTATACCCTGAATTGTTTTAATCATTCTTTCTCTCTAGTTCAAAGGAGCTAGAGAGTTTTTTATTTAGTCATGAATTAAAAGGACTCTTTCGATTCCTTATTTACCGTGGAAAATTAAACAAACGCCGAAAAAGGTCATTTATAAGTACCTCTTCGGCGTTTTTGTATTAAATGCGTCCTAATTGCCAACGCATCCATAGATTTAAATATTTTTGAATCATTGGATAAAACATCACTGAAAAAATAAAGGCTAAGATGGTTAACACAATGGTTCGCACCCCATCAGATTCAATGGCTAACCCCGGAACGTATTGAACGACTTGTCGGTATAGTTCTAAAAAGGCGACGTGCAGTAAATAAGTGGCATCCGCATATTTTTTAAGAGACGTTGCCCGGCGTTTTTTACCTGGGTTAAATTTCACCCAACGTAACAGTCTTAAGACGATAAAGAACCATAAAATGTCTTCTAAGTAGTGAATCGCAAAAAACTGTCTGGAGACCCAATAGAGTCCCATTAAAATTAAAGCAATAGTTAGGTCGTGTTTGCGTTTAAATGAAGAACACCCAATAAAGTATCCAAGGGAAGTAAATAAAAAGCCTTGAGCTAACCCGCCGTAGGCGAGTAGTTGAACGGGAAGAATGGTGTCTGTATGCCATAAAACAAAGACTCCAATACTTAAACTGAGTATTTGGTAAGGCTTTAAACTTACCTTGCGCAGTAAATACATAATCCCTACGGATTGACTCGCTGCTAACAACCACCATAAATGGTATTTGCCAAAGGTTCCTTTTTGTAAGTGTTCAATTTGAAACGCATCAAAAAAGTCTGAAAAGTTGCCTGAAGGAAGAGCTAACGCGTCAATGCCAATGGTAATAAAATCCCAAATAATATAAAAAAGACTAAATTGTAAAAATAATTTAAATAAATCAATGGCGTATTTTATCATGCGCTGATTGGATTTATTGGCTAGAACAAATCCTGAAGAAGCAAAGAAAATCGGGACGGCTAGATTGAGTAAATGACGATACCAATAATAATTTGTAAAATCATCGTGACCTAATGCGGTCGTAATGGATCCGGCATGAATGACGACGACCATTAAGGCGCTAACGAATTTCAGTACATCTAATGAATAGTTTTTCATATATATCTCCTTAGTTGTAACCTTACACTAATTATACCGAAATAGAGTGAAAGGGTGAAATAAATAACAAAAAAAGAACTCCCTCCTAGGAGTTCTCTTAAATTAATTAGATGCGTAATCATCAAAGTAGCCTTGAATATAAACGACCGGAGTTCCTTTATCACCTGAACCAGACGTTAAATCAGCTAGTGTTCCGATTAAGTCGGTTAGGCGACGAGGAGTGGTTCCAATAGTATAATCTTCGGATTCATTTTGTTGCTTTTCTTTAATTTTTTGGCGGATTAATGATGTAGATTCATCTGAAGATAAATGTTTCATCTCGTTATCAGCCACATATTTAATTTTAATTTCGTTAGGAGTCCCTTCTAATCCACTGGTGTAAGCAGGGGAGACAACCGGATCAGCCAGTTCCCAAATCTTCCCAACTGGGTCTTTAAACGCCCCATCTCCGTAGATCATGACTTCAATTTGTTTACCAGAATGTTCTTGTAGACGTTCTTGCACGGCATCAACTAAAGTTTGGCAATCTCTTGGGAAGAGTTTGACACTCGTTTCGTCAGCGGTGTTACTTCCTAAAAGGCCGTATTCTTGGTTATAACCCGATCCGTCGACAGGTTCTGTTAATAGATCGTCTAATCCATAAACGACTGAAGCACCGGAATCTTTTAGCGATTTTTTAATATGTTCGCGGTCATGGACTGAACAAATAAGTACTTGGTCAGTATAGTTTAAAATCGTTTGAGGATCATTGGATAAATGGATCTCACAGTTTGGTGCGATTTCTTTGTAAAGGTTAACGTAATCTACGCCAGTAAAGGTATGGCGAACATCATCACCAAACATTTTACGATAATCAGCTTCTTCTAATACATCAGTATAAGGGTTAATGCCTTGATTCATTAATAAGCGTTCATCCATTAAATGGTTGCCTACTTCATCAGCTGGGTAAGATAGTAAAATATGTAGCTTTAACCCGGCTTTAGCAATCCCTTTTAATAAGACCGCAAAACGGTTTCTTGAAAGGATTGGAAAGACAATCCCAATTTCTCCTGAGTATTTTGATGCGACATCTTTTGCGATTTGATCAATCGTAGCAAAGTTTCCTTGACTTCTTGCTTGAAGAGATTCCGTAATACAGACAATATCTTGATCTTGCATGGTGACGTTATTGGCGTCTAATGCGTTAATGACAGAATCTGTAACAATTTGAACTAAATCGTCGCCTTCTTTAATAATCGGCGTTCTAATGCCTCGAGTCACTGTTCCAATTAATCGTTCCATAAGTATTCCAACTCTCTTTTACGATAACGCTAATAGCGTTGGATAGTGTAGTATTTATCCGTATGTATTCTAGCATAAATGGTATAAATTACAATCAATACCTTAAAGTGAGCGTTCAATTTTTCACTATAAAATAATCTTTCCTAGATGGTTTAATGTTATACTAGCTTAGGATTTATTCGAAAAAGAAAGGGTGAAGAAGGTGAAACAAGAAAAGTTTCCTATTTTCATATTATTATTAATGGCTTTATCCACAGTGTTAGCAATTTTAGCTGAATTAGCTCCTCCTGGGGTCTTGCCGGAGATGGCCCAAAGTTTAGGGGTCAGTGATATTCAAGCGAGCTCTTTAGTTGGTTATTATGCTTTAGCTTCAGCAATATTTGCGATTCCTATTAGTATGCGAACGGTTCATTTAAATCGTAAAAAAATGTTTTCCGCTTTACTTCTAGGGTATATTGTGACGAATTTAGTCGTCGCTTGGTCGACGGCGTATTGGTTGACGCTAGCTGCACGGATCGTTGGGGGTATTTGTGTCGGCGCCTTTTGGCCGATGATCACCGCTTACGGGTCGGGAATTGTTTCTAAAGAATTGAGTGGGCGAGCGATTTCTGTTGTTATGTCTGGAACGACGATTGGTATGCTTTTAGGGCTTCCTTTATTAACGTCTTTAGGTCAACAATTTGGTTGGCGTGTGGAGTTTTATATTTTAAGTGGGTTAGGGTTAGTTGTTTTACTGTTAGGTCAATGGCTCCTGCCTAATTTGCCAGGAGAACCTCTACAAAAAGAACATTCGCCGTTAACCATTTTAAAAATTCCCGGCGTCAAAGTGACACTTTTATTAACAGTTCTGTCAGTGATGGCTCATTACGGTGTTTATATTTATATTCGCTTATTAGTAGATACGTTGCAGTTTACCGGAGGCATTGTTCAAGCTCAGTTGTTATATGGTGTTGGAAGTGCAGTGGCGATTATGATTGCTTCTTACTTTATTGATCGCTATTTGTATCAACTGCCCCCTCTTTTTATTGGAGTGGGCGCCGTTGGATTAGTGATGTTAATTCTTTTTAGAAACGTAACGGCCTTGTTATATGTTTCCTTTTTATTATGGGGGATGGGCAATGGTGCGTTATCAACCCTTTTCCAAGCTGCGATGGCACGCCGAGTTCATACTGGTTTATCCATCGCGAATGCTTTACAGACCAGTACGTTTGACGTATCGATTATGTTAGGAAGCGTTGCAGCAAGTAGTGTTTTGTTGTTTTTTAATAACAATGGTATAGCCTTATTAATTTATGGGGCACTGTTGTTGGTGACCGGTAGTTTTATTGCTTACCGGACGCGTTAATTGAAAAGAAAGGACGATTGAATGGAATCAACAGAAAGAAACTTTCCTTGGTTCACGCTCATGGTACTGGCTATGGCGCCTTTTATGGCGATTATGGCTGAACTAGCGCCACCAGGAATTTTATACGAAATTGAAATGAGTTTAGCGATTACAAAACAACAAGCGAGTCGCTTAGTCTCCTTTTATGCTTTAGCTTCAGCTTTTGGAGCCATCCCCATTGTCTCGATGAGTGGTCATTTACCTCGTAAGCGCCTGTTGTTAGGTATTTTAAGTGTTTATATGACTGCCAATCTTTTAATGGGTGTGTTAACGAACTATCATTTAATGCTTTTAGTGCGTCTTTTAGGTGGTGCTTTTGCGGGGGCGTTTTGGCCAATGTTAGCCGCTTACGCGATGAAAATTGTTCACCCCAGTTTAGCTGGGCGAGCTGTCACGACCATTATGACGGGGGCGACAGTGGGGCTTATTGTAGGAATCCCTTTTGCGACTTACGTGGGTCAACACTTTGGTTGGCGTTTTGTTTTTATGCTAATCGCAGCCATTGCGCTCATTGATATTATTTTAGTGTACTTTTTTGCTCCTACTGTGGAAGGAGAAGCTCCATCAAAGGAAACGTCGCCTTTTACAGTGGTTAAGGACTCTAGTGTATTAAAGATTTTAGCTTTAACGGTCTTTTCGATTATGGCTCATTACGCTGTCTATGTTTATATTTTAGATATTATTCAATATACAAGCTTTACCAGTGTATCAACAGCCCAACTTCTACACGGAATTGGGTCTGCTTTATCAATGATGATCGCAGGACGATTTTCTGATCGTTATTTAAAACAAACGACCTTAGGCATTGTCAGTGCCGGTTTAATTGCGTTAACGTTAATCTTTTTATTCCCAAATCAAACGGCTATTTTACTCGTGGCCTTTGTTTTATGGGGCATGGGGTATGGGGCGCTATCTCCTTTATACCAAGCAACGATCGCGCGCAACTTATCTAAAGGACAAGCCGTGGGTAATGCGATTCAATCCAGTGCGTTTAACTTTGCGATTATGGCCGGGACACAATTGGGCGGGATGATTCTTTATCTTTCTCATGTTCGTAGCTTATTGTTGTTTGGTATTTTGTTACTTTTAATGACCGCAGGACTGGTGTTAGCTTTTACAAGCCTTTATAGACCGGGGCGTTAGACGGCGAAAAGTTTCCGTTTTACAAGAAGTTTGTTAAAATATAATAAAATAACATTAAGGAGCAATGAGATGTCACGAGAAATTATGAAAAAAGTTAAGCGAATTGTTGTTAAAGTCGGGACGAATTCAATTATGAAAAATCACTTAGAAGTGGATTACCGAATGCTAGATCGTCTAGCCTTTGTCTTAGCTACTTTGCGTCAACAAGGCTATGAAATCATTTTAGTGACTTCAGGAGCAGTTGGAGTGGGAGCAAGTTATTTAGAAATTAAAGAGTACCCTACTGAAATTCCTGATCAACAAGCGTTATCAGCCATTGGTCAAAGTGCATTGATGGCTTTATATAGTCAGTTTTTTGATCATTACCGTTGCCGAGTCGGACAACTTCTTTTAACAAGAGATGTCGTAGATCATTCTGTTTCATATGAGAATTGTCATAACGCACTGGATCGTTTAATTGATATGGGAGTGGTTCCGATTATTAACGAAAACGACTCCGTTGCTACAGATGAATTAAAGCATCCTACTAAATTTGGGGATAACGATACTCTATCAGCGATTGTGGCACAAATTGCTCAAGCAGATTTATTAGTTATTATGAGTGACGTGGATGGGTTATACGATAAAAACCCAGCCGTCTATTCAGATGCTAAAAAGATTGATCACGTTCCAGAAGTTACCCAAGAAATTCATGATATGGCCGGCGGGGTAGGGTCTGAATTTGCTCGCGGTGGTATGGCGACTAAAATTAAAGCAGCCGAGCGCATTTTGAATAATGATCAGGCGATGATTATTATGAGTGCTGAAAATCCAACCAAGTTATTTAATGTATTAGAAGGCGAAACAATCGGTACACTATTTAAACGATAAGGAGAATAACAATGGCAACATACGATTTAACAAAGTTAGGTAAAAACGCAAAAGAAACGGCGCGTATTTTAAGAACATTACCCAGTCACGCTAAAAATGAAGCACTTCAAGCAATGGCAGATACGTTAAGAAACCACGAAGCAACTATTTTAGCCGCTAACGAAAAAGACGTTCAAAACGGAAAAGATAATGGGTTAACGAACGCGCTCATTGCTCGATTAACGTTAACGGCTGAAAAGATAGAAGGAATGGCTCAAGGTATTGAAAAAATCATTAAATTACCTGACCCATTAAGTCAAGTAGCCGATGAGTGGGTGAATGAGGATGGATTACGAATTACTAAACGTATCATTCCTCTTGGTGTGATTGGCATGATTTATGAGTCTCGCCCTAACGTTACGTCAGACGCTTCAGCATTATGCTTAAAATCAGGTAACGCGGTTATTTTACGCGGAGGAAGTGAAGCGATTCATAGTAACCAAGCCATTTTAAATGCGTTACAAGAAGGATTAGCGCAAACGAAAGTGCCTAAAGAAGCCATTCAACTCATTGAAGACACTTCTAGAGAAGTAGCCTCAGAATTTATGACGATGGATGACTATTTAGACTGTCTCATTCCTCGTGGAGGAGCTGGATTAATTAAAGCCGTTTCTCGTCAAGCCACAGTTCCGGTTATTGAAACAGGAGTTGGAAATTGTCACTTGTACGTCCATCAAGCAGCTGATTTATCAAAAGCCCATGACATTGTAATGAATGCTAAATTGAGCTATCCGTCAGCTTGTAATGCGGTAGAGACATTGCTGGTTGATCAAAGTGTAGCAAAAGATCTCCTTCCATCATTAGAAAAAGAACTCCTTCAAGAAGGTGTCGTTATTAAAGCCGTTGGTTCAGCTAAAGAGTATTTAACGCAGTCACAAGAAGGAAATGAAGAAGATCTTCACCAAGAGTATTTAGACTTAGCGTTAGCTGTTAAGCTAGTGGATGGTTATGACGAAGCGGTTGATCATATTGAGCATTATTCAACAGGCCACTCCGACGGGATTGTGTCGCAAGACTATTCAGTGGCTCAAAACTTTATGAATGATATTAATTCAGCCACTGTTTATGTCAATGCTTCGACGCGTTTTACAGACGGTGAAGTCTTCGGCTTTGGTGGCGAAATTGGAATCAGTACTCAAAAACTGCATGCTCGTGGCCCAATGGGACTAGAAGCTTTAACAAGTTATAAATATACGGTTCAAGGAGATGGACATACTCGCTAAAGAAAGGGTAAAGGAGATAAATCAGTGAATACAAAGAAGAATGCTTTTGTTATTGGTGATATTCATGGGATGTATCAACCTTTTCGACAGTTATTAGCCCACCATCAACCAGAAGAACAACTCATTTTTCTAGGGGACTACATCGACCGTGGTCCCGATAGTTTGTCCGTTTTAAACGGTATTTGGTATTTTGAAAATGAATATGATGCGATTTGTTTAAGAGGAAATCATGAACAAATGCTTTTAAACTTTCTAGAAGATCCTAGGGAAAATATGGAACATTATATACAAAATGGCGGGTGGGGAACGATTCAGCAACTTCTAGGAGTGAAGGCATCGTCTTCAGATCAACCTGCCATGAAATGTCCGGTACAAATTGCTGAAACAATTAACGACAATCATCCTCAGCTGATGGCGTGGCTGGACTCTTTGCCTTACTACTACGAGTTTGGAAACTTTATCTGTGTTCACGCAGGTGTAGATCTATCTCTTAGCGACTGGCGCCAGTCAACCAAACGAGATTTTATTTGGATTCGTGAACCTTTTTTTGAAGGCGAAAATAAAACAGGTAGACAATTTATATTTGGTCATACGCCGATTCAATACTTTCCACCTTCTGTTATTAAAAGAAGTCTTTTTTACCGTCAAGGAATGTGGGGGATCGACGGAGGTGCGGTGTATCAATTGCCGTCAAGTCGTTTAATAGGTTTAAAAATTGATCATGATAAGATTTTAAGTTGCTATCAAATTAAACCGTCACTGACAAATTAATGGTATAATAGAATGACTGTGACATGAAAGAAGGATAGATATGACACAATTAGATCATTCAATTATTCAACAAGTTTCGAAATCAACTAACGTTTCAAAAAGCCACGTGCAAAAGGTTATTGAATTGTTAGATGAAGGCAACACTATTCCCTTTATTGCTCGTTACCGAAAAGAGCAAACAGGGTCTTTAGATGAAGTACAAATTGACGCGATTCATAAACAGTATGAATATGCGACTCAATTAATGGAAACAAAAGAAAATGTGACCCGTTTAATTGATGAACAAGATAAATTAACTGACGAATTAGTTCAACAAATTAATCAAGCGACTACCTTACAACAGCTCGATGATATTTATCGACCGTTTAAACAACGTCGCCGTACCCTTGCGCAACAAGCTATCGAAAAAGGGCTAGAGCCTTTAGCTGATTGGTTACAAATTCCTGATGCAACGATGACTCATCCAGAAGAATATGCGTTAAAGTTTGTTAATGAAGAAGTTGAAAGTGCTGAAGAAGCATTAAAAGGTGCTCACGAAATTATTGCTCAACAAGTGTCGGACAACGCAGTTTACCGTGAATTTATTCGTAAATACATTTTTTATAACGGTCAATTAGTGACGACGCTAAAGGACGAAGAAAAAGATGCTAATAAAGTCTATCAGCAATACTATGAATACGCTGAACCTGTCAATAAAGTAAAATTGTACCGTGTTTTAGCAATTAACCGCGCTGAAAAAGAAGATGTTTTATCCGTTAAAATTGATGTGAATGAAGCACCAATTTTTAACTACTTAAACCGGAACTTTATTAGTGAAGAGTTAAATGAACATCAATTGCCGATTGTTGAAGCTGCAGTTGAAGATGGCTATAAGCGTTTTATTGCACCAGCTATTGAACGTGAGTTGCGTAATGACTTATCTGATCAAGCTTATAGTCAAGCGATTGATGTTTTTGGCGACAACTTAAGGTCTCTTTTACTTCAACCGCCATTAAATGGTTTTGTAGTGATGGGGTTTGACCCAGCTTATCGCAGTGGCTGTAAACTGGCCATTGTCGACGAGACAGGAAGATTATTGGATATTGCGATTATTTACCCACATACTTCCGGAGCTGGAGCAAAAGATAAAGCTCAAAAAGAACTCATTAAACTTATTGAAAAATATAACGTCGATGTCATTGCGATCGGTAACGGAACCGCAAGCCGTGAGTCAGAACAATTTGTTGCTGAAACAATTCAAAAAATCGACCGCAAAGTCCATTACTTAGTGGTTAACGAAGCGGGTGCTTCTGTTTATTCAGCCAGTTCACTGGCTCGTGAAGAATTCCCAGACTTAGCCGTGGAAGAACGTTCAGCCATTAGTATTGCTAGACGCTTGCAAGATCCATTAGCCGAACTCATTAAAATCGATCCTAAATCAATCGGAGTGGGCCAATATCAACACGACTTACCTCAAAAACAGTTAACAGATCAGTTAGATTTTGTTGTTAATATTACAGTAAACCAAGTAGGAGTCGACTTGAACACTGCTTCATCTTCTTTACTACAGCACGTTTCTGGCTTAACTAAAGCAACAGCGAATAATATCGTCAAACTTCGAGACGAAATGGGGCGCTTTACAAACCGTCAGCAATTAAAAGATGTTAAACGCTTAGGAGCGAAAACTTTTGAACAATCGGTTGGATTCTTACGGATTACTGATGGAGAAAATCCGTTAGACCAAACGAGTATTCACCCAGAATCATACAAAGTAACAGAAACTATTTTAGATGAATTAGGAATTGGATTAGATAGCATTGGGTCAAAAGAAGCTGTGGCTATTTTGGATGAACAAGATATTCAAACACTTGCAAAAAACTACGACTTAGGAATAGAAACATTAGAAGATATTTTTGATGCATTAAAGCATCCAAGATATGATATTCGTGAAACTCAACCAACACCTATTTTAAGACAAGACGTCTTATCGATGAAAGATTTATCGGTCGGTCTTAAAATGCAAGGAGTGGTTCGCAATGTGGTGGACTTTGGTGCCTTTGTGGATATCGGAGTTTCTGAAGACGGATTGATCCATATATCTCAACTATCGGATCGCTATATCAATCACCCATTAGATGTAGTTAGCGTAGGAGATATTGTTGACGTAGAAATTATTCAACTTGATTTGGACGCTAACCGTATCGGATTAAAGCGATTAAAAACTAAAGAATAAAAGAAAAGTCTGGGTAGCACATCAATGGATGAGCTCATACTTTTTATTATTCTCGATTGTCAATTTAAGTTAGAAATTTCTACACTATATTATGAGTGATTGAACTTGGTGACATACTTGTGCTAACCACCTTAAACAACTCCCTTCATCAAGCTCCTGGCTGGTCAAGAGGAAAAGCGCTAGCGACTCTTGAGGAGTCAGGTGCTTGATGAAACCATATTTCTTAAGTGGTTGGCATAATATCCAGGTGTTTGATCCAAAAGATGGGCCAAGAAAACCTCCAGGGGAGTGTAGTAGTTAAGAGATTTACGTGGAATGATATTTCGCTTGAAGGTTACTTCCTTAAGAAAGTCTTCAT
>NZ_FNEL01000013.1 GCF_900100125.1 Dolosicoccus paucivorans
TGAGGTGACCCCCGAAAGTTAGAGTTAAAAATCTAACTTTACGGGGGTCATTTTTGTGTCACAAAAGTATTCATATGAATTCAAATTAAAGGTTGTCGAAGAGTATCTAAATGGGACATTAGGTTACACATTACTCGCTAAGAAACATCATATTTCAACGACAAGTTTGATTGTAATCCTTTACTTAACCGAACTAAACTTGACCCACCATATTTAGGGTCAAGGTCAAAGACTTGTCCATGAGGCCAGTGACTAACGTCTTCACTTTTCGATTCAACATCGCCCCAAATCCATAGACGGTAATTTTGATAGTTACCATCTTCGCGGTAGTAGTTAATCTTTAGTAAATTTTCATCTTGTAAAGGAGCGTAATAATGTTGATTAAAATCTTTATCTAAATAGACTTCATTCATCTTAGGAATTGTTAAGGGGATCTTTTGATCCGCTTGAGTGATTTTTTTCCCTTGTTGAATGACTAAGAAATTAATATCTTCCGCTGTTTTTGATTGTGGCACGTCATAGTAGTAGCCGTAGTTTGTTTGATGTTCTTTAGCCAGAGCTTCGCCGTTTGGCCATTGTGGTTTGCCGTTTTCTCCTGAAGGCTCTTTAACGCCTCCCCATAACCAAAGCTTTGTATCATCTGGTTGGTCTTCATTTACGACTTCTTTAGGGACATGAATACGAAAATGTCCTTCTTCAATGGCAGGTTCTTCTTGAACCATTGATGCTTCATGATCCACCGCTTCTACTGATACTTCTGCCGGGTCAACTGTTTGACTCACCGCTACGTCTGATAACGAGTCTAAATTGATTGATTCTTCACTTGCCTGAATCGTTTTTCCTAAAGGAAGACTTAATAGAAAGGTCGTACCAATCGCTAAAGAAAGGACCTTTCCATTAAATTTGCGAATACTAAATGATTGTTGCTTTACTTTTGATTGCCTATGTTGGTTATTTTTCCCCATTTCGATTCTCCTCTATCGTTAGTAAAACGTTTTCATAATTGCGCCCATTATAATGAAGCGCTTTCATTAACGATTGTAATCGAGGAGTTCTAGAAAGTCAATATTTTTTGAAAGCGTTTTCACAAAATATGAAATATTCTTCCTAAAACAAAAATCCTGTCGATGAAGGGCTACAAAAGTAGACTTCATCAACAGGATTAATTGTAAAAGTTAAATAATTGGCTGGCCGGCCCATTTACGTAATTGAGCAAGGTAACCGCTCATTCTTACGCGAACAAACCAACTCGCTTCGACCATCGCACAGCGTTTATCAACTAACGAAACAATGAAACTTTCAGCGTAGCGCGGCATGTCTAGTGTCGCTCCTGCCATATGTTTCAAAATAATGTCTCGTTCTTTATCTGATAGATCTGTAATTTGTAATGCATTGGCTAAAGCAATACGAGGGTGTTCAAAATTATGTCCTTTGCCACCTACGTGACATTTATTATTAGCACATTCGTAGAAAAATAAGTCATGTAGTAACGCAGCTCGTGCAATCGAGCGCGTGTCTAATCCAAAGCGTTTCGCCCAACGATAGCTGTGATAAGATACAGAGATCGAATGAGCTAGACGGGTTGTAATGTGATGGTGTACAAATTGATCCAGACGCTGGACGTGTTCGTGGTTCATTAAGTCCTCTACTAACGCAACATATTCTGCATCATTTTGCCAATTTACATTCATACGTCCGCCTCCTTAATTATTTGACCTATTTTATATTATACCTTTTAGGCCAACCAAAAAGCTACTAAAAATAGAAAATAAAAGAGTTTCTTAATCTTTAATGACGTTATGGAATAATAGAATCCCTGTGGCTACCGCTACGTTTAAAGATTCTGCTTGACCTGGCATAGGAATATAAATAGATTGGGTGGCTTGGTTAATGAATTGAGGATTGACACCTTGTCCTTCATTCCCCACAATAATTCCAAAAGAACTAGGATAGTCAACTTGAGCATAACTGACTGCCTGTTGATTCAAAGCTGTAGCGTATACAGGATGCTTTTGCTTTTTTAAATCGCTAATAACCGTGTCTAAATCAGCTTCGTAAATGGGGATATGCCACACAGAGCCTTGGGTGGAACGAATCACTTTATCGTTTAAGTAATCTACCGTTCCCTTACCTAATATAACTCCATCATATCCTGCTCCATGAGCTGTTCGGATCATGGTGCCTAAATTTCCTGGGTCTTGAACCGCATCAATAAGTAACAAGCGTCCCGTCCATTGTTCTGGTTGCTTTAAAGGTCGGTCGTTAACGACTGCTATAATTCCTTGAGGTGTTTTTGTTTGAGCGAGTTCATTAAATAATGAAGAAGGCAACTGATAAATTGATTGCTGTATTTCTTTTAAATCCACTTCATTATGTTTTAAAAAGTCTTCAGTGACTAAAATACCATCAAGGGACTGATTAGTTTTTAACGCTTCTTGAACTAGATGAATTCCTTCAACTAAATAACGTTGTTGCTTTTTACGTCCTCTTGTTTGAAGAAGTTTCTTCCAGTCTTTAAATTGTTTGTTTTGGGAGGATTGAATCAGTTGAATCATCATTAGCGTGTTAAGCGATAAATAGCATCGGCATAAATAGCCGTTGCTTTTAATAAATCTTCGATCGCAATAAATTCATTGGCTTGATGCATTGTATCGATTGAGTCTGGGAATAACGCCCCGTAAGCCACACCTTTAGGTAATAAACGACCAAATGTTCCTCCCCCAATGGTCATCTCGTGAGCCGGTAAGCCAGTATGATCATGATAAACATCGAGTAAGGTCTGTACTAACGGATCATCTGCTGGTACGTAATGAGGCTCTTTAAAGTCACTCATAGCTACTTCAAAAGGTAAATCTTTTAATGTTTCTTGAGCGCGTTCTAAAATCTCTTGTGGTGTAATACCTTCTGGGAAACGTAAGTTCACTGTCACATTGGTTCCTTCTTGGTCGTTGTAGTTAACTAACCCAACGTTAGCGCTAAGAGGTCCCATTACGTCATGTACGTGATCGATATTTAAACTTGAACCGTCAAAGTTATCATGCAAGACGTCACCCACAAGTTGTAAAAAGTCTCGGCTTGCTTTATCAAAAGAATACTCTTTTAAAAAGTTGGCTAAATAGGTCGCTCCATTGACTCCTTGTTCTGGCGTTGAACCGTGGGCGGATTTACCTACTAAGGTCAACTTCCATCCTTGATCATTTGCCTCAATTGTTCCATCTAGTTTATGTTGATTTAAATATTTTTCAAACTCTTCTTCTAGATGATCGTTTTGTAATTGAACAACAGCTGTGGCACTTTCTGGTACCATGTTTTCCCGTAACCCAGCGTCAAAGGTTACTAATCGATTGGAGTCGCTATTGTCTGTGTTTTTAGAAGTTATAATTAAAGAGACGTTTCCTTTTTCCCCGTTAATAATAGGAAATACTGCGTCAGGAGAGAAACCAATGCTTGGCATTTCAGCATGCTCAAAATAATAGTCCATACATTGCCAGCCACTTTCTTCATCCGTTCCGACAATTAAATGAACACGTTTATTCAACTCTACATCTAAATCTCTCAAGATTTTTAAAGCCATATAAGCAGCAATTGTTGGCCCTTTATCGTCACTTGAACCACGAGCATAGATACGGTCATTTTTAATGACAGGATCAAAAGGATCTGTCTCCCAACCACTTCCAGCCGGGACGACGTCTAAGTGACCAATAATTCCGACTAACTCATCTCCTTCACCCATTTCAATGCGACCAGCCCACGGTTCAAAACTTTTTGTTTTAAATCCATCCTCTTTAGCCATCGACATAAAGTCGTCTAATGCTTGACGAGGTCCAGGACCAACTGGCGCTTCTTTAGTCGCTTTATCATCTTCGCGAACTGAAGCAATTTTTAATTGTCTAAATAAGTCAGCGAATAACTCGTCTTTTCTTTTTTCGACTTCTTCTAACCAATTAATTGTCATCATATCTCTTCCTTTTCTTTTTAATAAAAATTCTCCTTAATGAGTGAGCTCAATTAAGGAGAATCAGTTTAATCATACTATTCTTCAATTAAACCATAAGGTTTAAGTTTCTCCATCTCTTGAGGAGTTAATAAGCGAAAATCGCCTTCTAGTAGTTCATCATCTAAGACTAAAGGTCCCATAGATAGACGGTGAAGCTCTAATACTTCTTTGTCTACTGCTTCAAACATTCGTTTAACTTGATGGAATTTTCCTTCTACAATTTCTACTTCAATCCACGTCTGTTCCAAAGCTTGTCTTACATCAACAACTGTTAGTTTAGCTGGTTGGGTAATAAAGTCGCCTAGATCGAGCCCTTCTTCAAAGCGTCGAATATCTTCTTCATCCACAATCCCGCTGACTAAAGCTTGATAACGTTTCGTCACCTTTTTTCTAGGACTTAACAGTTGGTGGGCTAATTGACCGTTATTTGTAATGAGTAATAACCCTGTCGTATCTTTATCTAAACGACCTACTGGAAACAAGTCAATATGCCAAAATTCCGGCCCTAACCAGTCAATTACTGTTTCATGAACAGCATCTTCAGTAGCACTAATAATACCTTGCGGTTTGTTTAGCATAATGTAATAGTACTTTTGATAATGAACCATTTCATCAAAAATAACCACTTCGTCTACTTTAGGATCTACTTTATCGCTCCCTTTTTTAGCAACTTTGCCGTTAACGGTTACCACGCCTTCTTTTAGTAACTTTTGTACTGATTTACGTGTACCGTAACCTGTATGAGCTAATAATTTATCTAATCGCATTAAATCACCCTTATTTTATCTAAGGTTTCTTTATATTTATCCCCTAAAATTAAACTTAATTGGCCAGTTAAAGCCATTCCTAGTCCGTACACTAAAGCTCCCATTAAAACAGTAATAACAATTCTTAACAGTAGCATCATACGTGTCTCGCCAGGTAAAATTTGACTTAAAATCTGATTCCAGAAAGTCGTCGCTACCCCCATTAATACCGCAACCGTAATGATTTTTGTTAAAGATGGAATAACATCGGCATAATCGATAGCTACTTCTTTTTGAATTCGGATCCACATAAAAATACCCGCTACTAAAAAGCCAATCATTGTTGACCAAATTGCACCGTGAGCATGGAAAAAGGCAATCATTGGGAACTGAAGAAGTAATTTAGCAATCAGTCCTAACATTAAATAGGAAATCGCATACTTTCTAAAGTTCATTGATTGAAGCATGGTCGAAAAGATGGTATATGCACCTAATACAATACTTAAAGCACTCGCTGAAACGAGTAAACTAGGTCCTACAGTACTTCCAGATGGATAAAAGAAATAATACACATCATGAGCAATCGTTGCCATTCCAATAGCTGCTGGGAACATAATAAAGCTGAATACTTTAACGATATGTTGAATCAACTGTTGCGTTCCTCGGTAATCTTCTACTGCGAATAAACTAGTGATCGCAGGAATAGAAGAAGATGCTAAGGCAACTGCTAATGAAATAACAATCATAATTAATTTATCAACGTCTAAAGATAATGCTCCATACAAAATACTAATTTCTTTACGAGTCAATAATGACGTAAACTCTAAAATCTGTCTGAAGCTGTATAGGTCGATAATTTGCGCGATAATAATACCTGAGCCTAATAAAACAAAAGGTACACTATCCACTAACATCATCTGTAAGCTTTGACCAAATGTTAATGTTTCCTCGTCAGTACTTCGTTCGATTAATAAAGCCATTTTCTTACGTTGCTTAACATATAAGAAAGCTAAATAAATTAACGAACAAGCAGCTCCAACAAAGGCTGCAAAGGTTGAATGAACGACCGCTTGAGTCACATTACCTGAGTAAACTTTCATAATCGCATAGGTTGCGGTTAACATATAAAACACACGAGCCACTTGTTCAATAATTTGTGAAACAGCTGTCGGCTGCATATTGTTTAAGCCTTGGAAGTAACCTCTTAATAAACTCATCATCGGTAAAATAAATAAAGCAGGCACAAGGGAGCGAATAACAAATGTCGCCGCTTCCGGATTATCTGTGGCAGATCCTGCCGCTAATATTGGCGCTAAAAAGAATAAAATACTTGCTGAAACAAAGCCTGTTACTAACATAATTGTTGAACTATGTCTAAAGAGCTTGTGAGCTGTTTTGTACTCTCTTTTAGAGTGATACTTTGCCATTTGTTTAGCAATCGCACTTGGAAACCCTGCTGTGGCTACTGCTAGAAATAAAGTATAGGGTTTATATCCAATACTAAACAACGAGTTAGCTTGAACATATTCTTGTCCTAGCCATGTTGCCCAAGGAATGACGTAAAGCGCTCCTAAAATGCGAGAGAAAATCTCCCCAGCTGTTAACCAGGCAGCTCCTTTAACGTAGTTCGATTCTTTTGTAGATTCTTCTTCCTCGTTTTGATAATCTACCGTAATGTCCTCATTCGTTAGATGCTCTTCCAACACGGAGTCGGTCAAGATAGGTTCACGGAAAACTTGGGTATTGCTTGAAACTTCATCGTCAAAAGCTTGAAGAGCTTCTTCATCCCAATCGTCTTCATCTAATTCATACGTTTCAATTAATTCTTCAACGACGTCCGCCGAAGAGGAAGTATCAGAGTTATTGAACTCTTTTTTCAATAACTCCATGTCCTCCTTCGTTAATTGCATCGTCTTTTCATAATCTAAATCAGACGAATCTTCATGCAAATGATTCTTTTTCATAGAATTCCTCCTTAATTAGCCACAATGTTGACTAAGCGATTTGGAACGACAATGACTTTACGAATCGTTTTGCCTTGAATACTTTCTTTTACTTGTTCGTTATTTAAGACTTCTTCTTCCATTGCTTCTTTTGAAAGACTTGCATCCATCATTAAACGAGCACGAACTTTACCATTAATTTGAACTGCGATTTCCACTTCTGCTTCTTGCAGTTGACTTTCATCATAAGTCGGCCAAGGTACTTCAGAAATACTTGATGGTTGCCCTAGACGAGCCCATAATTCCTCTCCTAAGTGAGGAGCAAATGGAGCTAGCATTTGAACAAATCCTTTAGCATATTCTAGTGGAATCACAGATTGATTTCTTGCTTCGTTAACAAAAATCATAAGTTGTGAAATGGCTGTGTTAAAATGCAAATTCTCAATTTCATGGGTTACTTTTTTGACTGTTTGATGATACACGCGACTTAACTCATCATTTGGTTTGTCTTGGATCGTTTCATTCAACTCATCTGTTTGCGTATCAATAAATAGACGCCACACGCGGTCTAAGAAGCGACGCGTTCCTGGTAAGCCTTCATTACTCCAAGCAATGGATGCATCAAGAGGCCCCATAAACATTTCGTAGACTCGTAGCGTATCCGCACCATATTCTTCGACTACATCGTCTGGGTTAATAACGTTTCCAAGGGATTTAGACATCTTAACATTTCCTTCACCAAGAATCATTCCTTGGTTAAATAGTTTTTGGAACGGCTCTTTAGTCGGAACAATGCCTAAATCATATAAGAATTTATACCAGAAACGTGCATACAGTAAGTGAAGTACCGCGTGTTCGGCTCCTCCAATATAAAGATCAACAGGTAGCCATTTTTTAGCTTTTTCTGGGTCTACTAAAGCTTCTTGGTTATGAGGGTCGATATAGCGAATATAATACCATGAACTACCTGCCCATTGCGGCATTGTATTCGTTTCACGACGGCCCTTCGTACCCGTTTCTGGGTCCACCACTTCTAGCCAATCGGTAATATTAGCTAAAGGCGACTCTCCTGTTCCAGAAGGATGAATGTCTGTTGCTTTTGGTAAAATAACAGGTAATTCTTCTTCAGGTACCGCAGTTGTTGTCCCATCTTCCCAGTGAATAATTGGAATTGGCTCACCCCAATAACGTTGACGAGAAAATAGCCAATCTCTTAGGCGATAATTAACCGTTCCCTTACCTTTACCATGGTCTTTCAGCCAGTCAGTCATTACTTCAATGGCTTTAGTATTTTCTAAACCATTTAAAAAGTCAGAGTTTATGACTTTCCCTTCGCCTGCGTAAGGTAATTCTTCAGTCGTTTCAATCACTTGGCGAATCGGTAGTTCGTATTTTGTCGCAAATTCATAATCGCGCTCATCGTGGGCTGGAACAGCCATCACCGCTCCAGTACCGTAAGAAGCTAATACGTAGTCGCCAATCCAAATAGGTAATTCTTCTCCAGTCACAGGATGAATCACGTACCCTCCGGTAAAGACTCCGGTTTTATCTTCGTTTAAATCGGTTCGCTCTAAGTCACTCATCTTTTCGACTTTTTCACGGTACGCATCAACCAATTCTTGTTGCTCAGGAGTGGTTACTTTATCTACTAATGAATGTTCTGGAGCTAATACAACGTAGCTAACACCAAATAAAGTATCTGCGCGAGTTGTAAATGCTTCGACCACTTCATCTTCAAGTCCTTGAATGTCAAAGCGAACTGTTGCCCCTGTTGAGCGGCCAATCCAATTACGTTGCATTTCTTTTAAGCTTTCTGGCCAATCCAGTGTGTCTAAGTCGTCAAGTAAACGATCAGCGTAAGCTGTAATACGAAGCATCCATTGCTTCATTGGGCGACGATAAACAGGATGTCCCCCGCGCTCACTTAAACCATCAATCACTTCTTCGTTAGCTAATACCGTCCCTAGCGCTGGACACCAGTTAACCGCCACTTCTTCTTCATAGGCAAGACCTTTTTCGTATAATTTAGTAAAAATCCACTGGGTCCATTTATAATAATCTGGATCCGTTGTATTTACTTCGCGATCCCAGTCGTAACTAAATCCTAAAGATTTAATTTGACGCTTAAAGGTTTGAATATTTTTGTCCGTAAATTCTGCTGGGTCATTTCCTGTATCTAAAGCGTACTGTTCTGCTGGAAGTCCAAAGGCATCCCACCCCATTGGGTGCAGTACATCATACCCTCTAGCACGCTTAAAACGCGAGACAATGTCTGTTGCGGTATAGCTTTTTGGGTGTCCTACGTGTAATCCGTCACCTGAAGGGTAAGGGAACATATCTAAAGCGTAAAACTTTTTATTGCCTGAACGTTCTTTTGTTTTAAACGTTTCATGTTCTTGCCAATAATTTTGCCATTTTTTCTCGATATCTTGATGATTATAGACCATACATTATCCTCCTAATTTTCCGCTATATATAAAAAACCCTATATTATCTTCATAATATAGGGCGTTTTATCGCGGTACCACCTAATTTTAATATATTGTAACATATATCCTTCATCGCTTTAACGCAGCGCAACGTCTCTTATTACTCTAATTCACAAGAGCCTTTTATTTAGAGGAGTTCAATCTTCTTCATCGTCTATTTTCACCACCCATAGACTCTCTAAAGATGAATAAAAGATTTACTAGTTCTAAAAAGTTTTATTTACAAATGTTGAATTTATTATACCAAAGAAACAATTGCTTTACCACTCAATGACTTGACCAGGTAAGATAGTCGTTGAACCATTGTCTTCGATTAATTGATAAACATCTAAACCATTGCGTTGAGCAATTGAATAAAGTGTATCGCCTGCTTGAACAACGTGGCTATTTGGAGATTCAACCGCTGGCTCTTCGATGATAGTTGGTGCGTCTTCAACCTCTAGTTCAATAAATGATGGTTCGATTAAGTTGCCGTTGGTTGTTGTGACCTCTTCAACAGGTTGGATCGTCGCTTCTTGTATACTTTGATTTTGTTTTGGCCATTGTTTATTCACTTGAAGCTTTTGACCCACTTGTAACATTGAGCTTGTTGTATTATTTAGTTGCTTTAATTCCTCTAAGTCCATTCCATAAACACGAGCAATACGCCACATTGTATCGCCTGGTTTAACAGTGTAGTGCCCTTTTTGAACAACAGGACTACTTTCATTAGAAGAAATGACAACTTCTTCAATTTTTTCTACAGGTGTTGTTTCTTGAATTTGCGGTAACACGAGTTGCTGACCTGGATAAATAATCGCTGCATGATTATTTAACGACTGAAGTTCACTAACAGATACGTTATAACGTTGAGCGATAGCCCAATAAGTGTCACCCGTTTGTACTTCGTGGGTTGATGATGAAGTGTGTGAAGTAGGTTTTACTATTTCATGAACTGTTGCCACCACTTTTTGAGAACTTACGTCATAACGTGTTAAATCATTTTCATGAATAATGCGGTTCAATTTTTGAGCATAAGACGTATCCGTTGCATAACGACCAGTCAAGTGAGCAGTCGCTTCTTGATAAGAGTTTGTTTGACTCTTTCTTGCCCCATAATAATAATTATAACGCCAGTTCGTTTCATCGTGATTACCTGTTAATAAATTAGCATAATCTTGTAATGATTGGGCATAGTTATTGTATTTTCTAAAGCCATCTGTAATTTGATAATAATGACCTGAACCGTCATCTTCTAATGTATCAACAACGACAGTTTGATTATTATAAGACCCTTTAATACCAAATAAATTATAGTTTGGTGCACTCGCTAAACCGCTATTACCCCAACCTGATTCAAGAGCGGCTTGAGCGATCATGACTGAAGCATAAAGGTCGTTTTCACCTGCAATTAATTGAGCTGAATGAGCCACTAAATCTAAGAATTGTGATTTAGAAAAGCCTTGGCTTCCAGGTTCTTCCATCGCTTTAATGATTGGTGTGTCTTGTGTTAAATGAGTTGATATATTTCCTGAAGCAAAAGCAACAAGACCAATGTTAACCTTTTTCAAAAAGGCTTTGCGTAGTTGGTGATAAGTTTCTTGTTGACGCTGTTTAATAATGTCGCGACGTCTTAACTTCACTCAAATTCCCCCTTGATTTATAATTTGTGTATAATTGTGTAAAGTATATCTATACTAGATTATAATCTTTTTTATCGATACAAATCTGATAAATTAAGCTTTTTTGTCAACACTTAATATTCGTTACACTTTTGTAACATTGGAGGAGTTTTTATGTTAAATGCACTAGCTTATAGTCACCATCTTTTAAATGAATTAATTCACCGCTTTCCGAAAGGAACCTTTGTAGATGCGACATTAGGTAAAGGAAACGATACGTACTACATTGCTCATCACCCTAAGTTTCAAGGTCATGTTTATGGGTTTGATATTCAATCAGACGCCATCGCTTTATCTAAAAAGAAGTTTGAAAACGAAGATGCATCAATGGTTACTTTTATTCACGACTCTCACGCTAAAGCAAAAGAGTACTTACCTTCTACTATTCATGGCGGAATTTTTAATTTAGGTTATTTAC
This sequence comes from Dolosicoccus paucivorans, assembly GCF_900100125.1. Lineage (GTDB taxonomy): Bacteria > Bacillota > Bacilli > Lactobacillales > Aerococcaceae > Dolosicoccus > Dolosicoccus paucivorans. The sequence continues at coordinate 11,255 of NZ_FNEL01000013.1, forward strand.
CAGGTGGAGACGAATCAATTACGACTTTACCTGAGTCAACTTTAGAAAGCATCCATCAGTTGCTTGATCGTTTAGAAGTTAAAGGTCAAATTATCTTAGTTGTCTATTGGGGCCATGATAATGGAAAAGTCGAAAAAGAGTATTTATTAAAACATTTATCCCAATTAAATCAATACTTCTATCAAGTATTAACTTATCAATTTATTAATCAAATTAACCAACCACCCTTTGTTATTGTCATTGAAAAATTACGCTCTGTTCAATGAAAAAATCCTCCTACAAAAAATAGGAGGATTTTTATTATGATAATAACTTGTCTTTTAAAGCATCTACTTGATCTAATTGTTCCCAAGGCACTTGAATATCATCGCGGCCAAAATGCCCATAAGCGGCAGTTTGTTTAAATATCGGACGATCTAATTCTAATGTGCGAATGATCCCTGATGGAGTAAGATCAAACAATTCACGCACTGCTTTTACTAATTTTTCTTGAGGTGTGGTACTTGTTCCAAAAGTTTCAATCATAATAGAGGTCGGTTCGGCTTTACCGATGGCGTAGGATAATTGAATTTCACACTCTTTAGCAATCCCAGCTGCGACAATGTTTTTAGCAATATAACGGGCCATGTAACTAGCTGAGCGGTCTACTTTTGTTGCGTCTTTTCCAGAAAAAGCGCCGCCTCCATGACGAGCGTAGCCGCCGTAAGTATCAACAATAATTTTGCGTCCGGTTAAACCAGAGTCTCCTTTAGGTCCACCGATCACAAATTTTCCGGTTGGATTAATATAAATATTGGTTGATTCGTCTAACCACTCGTTAGGAATCACTTCATTAATGACGTGTTGTTTAATATCTTGTTCTAATTCTTCTAGCGTGATGTCTTCAGTATGTTGCGAGCTCACTACAATCGTATCTACGCGGTAAGGTTGATTATTTTCATCATATTCCACCGTAACTTGCGTTTTACCGTCTGGACCTAAGTAAGCTAAAGTACCGTCTTTTCTCACCTTAGCTAAACGTTTAGCTAGTCGGTGACTTAAAGCAATTGGCATTGGCATCCACTCTTTTGTTTGGTCAGATGCGTAGCCGAACATAATTCCTTGGTCACCTGCTCCAAGAGATGGTGTATGATCGGTTTGTCTAGATTCTAAACTTTCATCCACCCCTTGAGCAATGTCCGGTGACTGTTCATCAATGCTGACTAATACCGCCACTTCATCCGCCATAAAGCCATATTCTCGTTTAGTATAGCCAATGTCTTTTAATGTTTGGCGAACAATTTGTTGAATATCTACGTAAGCGGTCGTTGTGATTTCTCCAAAGACTAAAACAAGCCCCGTATTAACCGCAACTTCGCAAGCTACGCGAGCCTTTGGGTCTTGGGTTAATATTTCATCCAACACCGCATCGCTAATTTGATCGGCTATTTTATCGGGATGTCCTTCAGTCACTGATTCTGATGTAAATAAACGTTTCTCCATTCTTTCATTCCCCCATCTATTTTTTGGTTACAAGGCATTCTCATCGTGATGAGCCCTTTCGGGAATATTTTGTAACTAGATTGAAGTATAACAAAAAACGCGCGCTATGTGTAAACATTTGATGTGTTTTATGCTAAACTAATAGTATTCAAATTTAAATTACTATCTATGAAAGGGTTAGACAATGGCGCAACTCATTAAAAAGTTACAAAATCCATACGTAAAAATATTGCTAGCTCCTTTAGCGTTTATTTTATTTGGTACAATTGTTGGAATGACAGAATTGACTACAAAGCATTGGCTTAATTTTATTTTACTATATATTATTGTTCTAGTGAGCGAATTAGTCAGCCACTTTTTTGATTTAGAAAAAAATCGCTCTCAAACTGTGGCTCGAAGTATTTTAATTGTTTTAGACAGTATTCTACTCATCACAACACTACTTCTTGTTCGGTACATTTATTGGCCGGCAAGTATTATGTTAGCAACCTACCTTGCTTACTTACACTTTCAATATTTTCCTTATAATATTTCTAAAAGTGGTTACGCAGTATTTCTTAATACCTTTTTCCAAGGATTTGTTTTAAATGCGATAGCCTATACTGCTCAAACCCAACATTTAACAAGTCACTTCATTAAGTTACTCCTTCCGCTTACTTTAATGAGTTTAGCGATCAACTTTGAAGATATCTTGTTATATCAATCCCTCGTTTTTAAACGATTAACGCTACCGCGGGTGATTACTCGTCATCATTCACTGATTGCGTTAAGTATATTTTTAGTCGCAACAGTCATTGGGATTTATTTTTCCCTTCCAAGTCATTCGTTTTATTTAGTTCAAATATTATTTGGAGTCGCTACTGTCTGTTTCGCTTTACCTTTATTGGTGACTACTAAAACCATTCATGAAATTCAAAACAAATTAAATTTCTTCGGCTCGATTCATTTAATCTTTGCATTACTCTACAGCCTTAGCTATTTATTTTAATATGTCTCCGATTGTTACAAATCGGAGTCTTTTTTTGTATAATTTACTAAAGGAGAGGATCACATGTCAACACCAAAAGATTTCGTCCAAATGGAAGAGAATTATTTAAAAGTAGATCAAGCAGTGCAGTCCTTCGAATCAGAATTAGCTCAATTTAAAGAAATTATTCCCAATATTCGAACTTTAACGAACTATTACGGTAGTAAAGAATGGCTACGGCATCAACAATTGGATAAAAGTGGAGAAATTGATTATCCAACGACGGCTGTACTAGGTGAAGATTATGCTTACAATACATTAGTCGACGTACGCCAAATTGGATTAGAGATGTTAGAAATTGCTACTGAGTTATTAAAAGAATGCTAAAAAAAGAACTTGAGATGCTCTTTAAAGAGTGTCTCAAGTTCTTTTTCGGATGATTACGCTTCTGCTGCATAAACAGAAACTTGTTTTTTGTTGCGTCCTTTACGCTCGAATTTCACAACACCATCGATTAAAGCGAATAAAGTATCATCGCCTCCACGACCTACGTTGTTACCTGGGTGGATTTTAGTTCCACGTTGACGGTATAAAATGGATCCTCCTGAAACAAACTGTCCGTCGCCTGCTTTAGCGCCTAAACGTTTTGAGCGAGAATCACGACCGTTTTGAGTAGATCCACCACCTTTTTTAGTAGCGAATAATTGTAAATTTAATTTCAACATGTTCCTGCACCTCCTTGGGTTTGAGATTAGCCATTGACTGAAACATATTCTGGATAACTTTCAGCAATGACTGTCAGTGCTAAATGCAAGTGTTGCATCAATAATTGTGCTTGTTCTTGTTGCACTGCATTATGAAGGAGAGGTAAAGTTAACTTTAAGTAACCACCTTCTGCTTCATTTACTTGAGTATTTACGTTAACGTTTAATAATGATTGTAATGAATTCTCAACTGAAATCACTTGGCTAGACACCGCGGCACAGACAATATCTGAACCATATTCAGCATACTCTGCGTGTCCGGTGACAACCACCGAATGAAATAAATCAGCCTTTTTTGTAAATTCAACGCGAATCATTGGATTAAGCGTTAATTGAGTTAATTGTTAATTTAGTGTATGGTTGGCGATGACCTTGTTTACGTGAAGAGTTCTTACGACGTAAGTAACGGTAAGTAACTACTTTCTTTTGACGGCCATGTTTTTCAACAGTTGCTTCAACTGTTGCTCCCTCTACGAATGGGCTTCCTACTTTAGTAGCGTCTCCACCTACTAAAATGACCTCGTCAAACGTAACTTTATCACCTTCAGCAACTTCTAATTTCTCAACGTAGATTGTTTGTCCTTCCTCTACTTTAAGTTGCTTACCACCAGTTTGGATAATTGCGTACATTCTAGCACCTCCTCATAATAATTAATTCTGATAAAAATCAGCACTCAGACTCGCCATGTTAAGTGGAATCAACTCACTTATAACTTAACTTGTGCGGTTGCAGTTGTGGTGCCACACAAATACAACAAAATAATAGTACCAAAGTTAGGACCTAGAGTCAACACCTTAACTTACTTTTAATAGTAGTTTCGGCGAATTATTGATTTTCAACTATTCTTTACTTGTTGCTAAGTCTAAGTTCTTTTCAATGGATTGTTTGATTTCGTCTTTTTCAACAGCCTCTTTGACGACTTTGTTGACTACTTCTAACAGCGTCTCGTTTCCTTTATTCACTGCCACACATTGACCCGCACCATCTCCTGGGATTGGATTGGGAACTTTAGCAAGAACGTCTTCATTTTTTCTTAAAAACTCGCCCACTGTAATACTATCCATTACAATGGCATCTAATTTCTTTGCTTTTAACGCTTCAACTAAAGTTCCATTTTTCGGCATGGAAACGATATCCATTTGAATACCACTTTCTTTTAAGTAAGTTTCTTGAACTGATGCTTTTTGTGTTCCTACTTTGAGCCCTTCTAAATCTTCTGGCTTAGTAACAGTATCTAATTTATCTTTTGGAACGACAATATACGTTTCACTTTCATAGTAAGGGATTGAAAAGTCGACTTGTTTTGCTCTTTCTTCGTTTTCGTTCATTCCTGCTAAAATCATATCGATTTTGCCGGCTTTAAGGGATTGAATCAACGAATCGAATCCCATATTATTGACTTCAAGTTCAACTCCTAATTCATCAGCAATTTTTTGAGCTAAGTCAACGTCAACCCCTACAATTTCTTCTTTGCCATCTTTCATAATAACCCATTCAAAAGGCGGAAATTCTGCACTAGTTCCAAAAACAATTTTTCCTTTTTTCTGAATACTTTCCACATCACTTTTAGCTGAAACTAATTGGCAGGTAATACTAATACTAACACCATTAAACTTAACATCACTTTTACTATTTTTTTCATTTTGATCTTCCTTTACTAAATAGTTTAATTAATTACAAAATATAAATTGCTAACTGCTGTAATTTTTAGTTAGCTGCTAACTCTAAATTCTTTTCAACAGACTTGTTTATTTCGTCCTTTTCAACGGCTTCTTCGATCACTTTGTTGATTACTTCTAATAAACTGTCATTACCTTTACCGACGACAATCGAGTAGCCGCCTTCTTCATCTTTAGGAATAACGTCTGATATTTCAGTGATGACCCCTTCATTTAGTCTTAAAAACTCATCAGCTGATACGCTGTCAATCACTACCGCATCCAATTTTCCTGCTTTCATTGTTTCAATAAGAACATCATTTTTAGGCATGGATGTTAAATTCGTATTAAGACCATTTTCGACTAAATAAATTTCCTGAATGGTTCCTTTTTGAACACCTATTCTTAATTTTGCAAGATCTTCTGGTTTAGTGATAGTACCTTCTTTGCCGGCAGGAACAACAATATCAGTGCCACTTTCATAATAAGGAATGGAAAAATCAACTTGTTTTGCTCTTTCTTTTGTTTTGCTAATGCCGGCCATCGCTATGTCCATACGCCCATTCTTAACGGATTGAATCAGTGTATCAAAACTCATATTTTGGATCTCCAATTCAACCCCTAACTCCTCAGCAACCTTTTGAGCTAATTCGATATCTACACCAACAATCGTTTCTTTCCCATCTACTAATTCCACCCACTCAAAAGGTGGAAACTGAGCGCTAGTTCCTAAAACTAACTTCCCTTTCTTTTGAATACTTTCCACATCACTTTTAGCTACAGCAAGTTGCGATGGTAATACAAAAGCGAGCAGGATTAAAAATAAGATTACTTTAATTATTTTCTTCATTTTTTTCGTCCTTACTTTACTATATTTATATAAAAAAATGTACGAGTATATAAAAATGCCCATCCCTATAGTCTAACCTATAGAGACGGGCTAACCCGCGGTACCACTCTAATTGATTTACAAAGGTGTAAATCCGCTTAATCATTGAGTAACGTTCAATGATACGAAGTCGCTACTTTCTTTCACGATCTTATCTCCCGAGTGCGGTTCAATAAACGTTGGGGGTAAGCTTTCACTCGCTCTTACCTCGCTGTTGACCTGGTTGTTTATTTACTCTCTCGTTCCGCGATCATTATTTAATTATTTTGAGCTGCTAAATCTAAATATTTTTCAATAGATTGTTTAATTTCATCGTTTGCGACGGCTTCTTCAATCACTTTATTAACTACAGCTAATAGACTTTCATTTCCTTTATCTACAACAGCAGATTGACCTGCTCCTTCATTTGGAACAGCTTCAGGTGCTTTAGTAATTTTGTCTTCATTCATTCTTAAAAATTCGCCGGCAGTGACACCATCCATAAATACTGCGTCCAGTTGGCCGGTTTTTAGTGCTTCTACTAAAGTGTCATTTTTTTGCATTGAAACAATATCCATCTTAACGCCACTATCAACTAAATAAGCTTCTTGTACCGTTGCTTTTTGAACACCAACTTTTAACCCTTCAAGGTCTTCAACGGTTTGAACTGAATCAGCATTATCTTTAGCAACTAAGATATAGCTTTCGCCTTTATGGTAAGGAGTTGAAAAATCAATTTGTTTTGCTCTTTCTTCCGATTGGTTCATTCCTGCTAATGCAATATCAATGCGTCCTGTTTTAACGGATTGAATGAGTGTGTCAAATCCCATGTTACGCACTTCCAATTCAACGCCTAATTCGTCGGCAATTTTTTGCGCTAATTCAATATCTACTCCGACAATTTCTTCTTTACCATCTTTCATTACAATCCATTCAAAAGGCGGAAAGTCAGCACTCGTTCCCAAAACTAACTTGCCATTTTTTTGAATACTTTCGACATCACTTTTAGCCGAGACAAGTGTTGCTGGCATCATCAGTGCTAAAATCATCACGCTTAAAACTAACTTCATTACTTTTTTCATCATACATTTCCTTTCTTAACTTTTATTAATACAAAATAGTATAAAAAAATCGCCTCTATTAGCAAATAGAGACGATTGCATCGCGGTACCACTCTAATTGATCTATTTAATCATAGATCCTCTTATTCATTGAGTAACGTTCAATTAAACGAATCTGTTTCTTAACAGATTATCTCCTGAGTGCGGTTCAATAAATCATTGGTATAGGCTTTCACCTTTTCCTATATCGCTGAATTCCGTTGTTTTATTTACTCTCTCATTCATTGATGATTATTTATTATCTTCAGCAGCTAAATCTAAATACTTTTCAAGAGATTGTTTAATCTCTTCATTGTCTTTCGCTTCTTCAATCACTTTATTAATGACTTCTAGTAAACTTGTATTATCTTTAGCTACCGCCACCGAATAACCTTCGTCATCCGTTGGAATAGTTTCAGATGCTTTAGTAATTGTGTCTTCATTCATTCTTAAAAACTCACCAGCCGTCACAGCATCCATAACAACGGCATCCAGTTTTCCTGTTTTAAGTGTTTCAATGAGAACGTCATTTTTAGGCATGGAAGTTAAATCAATATCCAACTGATTGTTTAATAAATAAGTTTCTTGAATCGTTCCTTTTTGAACTCCAACTTTTAAGTCTTTAAGATCTTGAATTGTCGTCACTTTATCGGCTTTGTCTTTAGCAACGAGAATGTAGCTTTCTCCTTCATAGTAAGGGACAGAAAAATCAACTTGTTGTGCTCGTTCTTCTGTTTGACTAATTCCAGCAAGTGCCATATCAATGCGACCTGTCTTAACGGATTGAATCAGTGTGTCAAATCCGACATTGCGAACTTCTAATTCAACACCTAATTCATCGGCAATTTTTTGACCTAATTCAATATCTACTCCAACTACTTCTTCTTTGCCATCCTTTAAAATGATCCATTCAAAAGGAGGAAAATCAGCGCTTGTTCCTAAAACTAATTTGCCATTTTTTTGAATGCTTTCGACATCACTCTTTGCAAAGGCTAAAGAACTAGGAAGTACTAACATTAAAACTGCTAAACTAACTAAAAATTTAATAACTTTCTTCATATCGTTTCCTTTCTAATTTAATAAAAATAATGAATAAAAAGACCCGTCTCTGCCATTTAATTGACAGAGACGGGAAATTCCGCGGTACCACTCTAATTGATCTGCATTAAAGCAAATCCTCTTATTGATTGAGTAACGTTCAATTAGGCGAAGTCCGCTCACTTCATTCGCGGTCTTAATCTCCTGAGTGCGGTTCAATAAATTATTGGTATAGGCTTTCACCATGTCCTATATCGCTGAATTCCATTAATTTATTTACTCTCTCATTCACTGACTTTCATTATTTGATTCCTAGTATAACAACTTAATTTTCATTTGTAAAGAGAAATTATAAAATAATTAGAAAAACACATAAGGCGAGTAGCCCAATGCTTTCAATAATCGTTGTGTTGGATAGTATAAAACCATACTTAGAACCACATTAAATGTTAATGTTGGCCCTAAACGGTAAACTAAAAACTCAGACAGCGTCACGCCAGTCATTCCTGTTTCACGGTAAAATAAAAAGAGCATAAAATCAACAAAACTAATCATTAAAATAAATAACATAAATTGAATGATCGCTGATTTTGGAAAAAGACTTTTTACTTTACTAATGAAATAGGCAACTAAAAAGTAAAGGGTCGCGTAAAGCCCTAAAATTGTATAAGTATACGAGTCAACGAGTAAACCAAGTAAAAAAGAGTAAACTAAGTAGCGAGGCATATTGAAATAAAAGCCAAAAACGACGACGACATATAAAGTCAAATGAGAAATAATCACTTGTCCTTCACCAATAAATGAGTGAGGGAATATCGCCGGAAGTGCAGAATCAATGACAATCGCTAAAAAAGCGAGTGTTAAATAAGTCATGCGATTAGTTTGGTCATGTCCCATTCTATTCATATATTATTCACTCCGATTCTCGCGTTGAATGACAGTTACATAGCGGATATCTGTCATCTCACCGGCAGGCTTAATTTCCACAATTTGGAATAAACCGTAGTCATCCATTTTAGAATCCGCCACTTCACCAATAAGTAAAGTACTTGGTGTCACTCCACCTAATCCACTTGTAATGACTTTATCTCCTACTTCTACTTGAGCTTCGGGATCAACTTCTGTCATAATATAATGTTTACTTTTACGGTTGTAGCCACTTACAATACCATTAACAGACCCTTTTTTAGCTTGTATACTTGCGGCTACTTTTCCTTCATTTGACTGGTCGGTCGTTAAGAGAAGAACTTTTGAACTCGTTGGGTTTACTTCAATAATGCGCCCAATTAAGCCATTTCCTGCCATAACAGTCATATTCGGTTCAATTCCATCGGCCGCTCCCACATCGATCGTGAGACTTTCCATCCATTGGTTAGGATTTCTTGCGATCACTGTTGCATTGATCGTCGCATAGTTACTCAATGTTTGTTTTAAGTCTAGCTCTTGTTTCATTTTATTATTTTCAGCTTCTAAATCCGCTAGTCTTACTTGCAACTCGTCTACTTTATCAATTTTTGTTTTAAGCTGTTGATTTTCTTCAAAGGTGTTCAACAAGCTATCCACTGAGTTGACAAAGCGAGCAACCATTGAAACAGGTTGAGTAAAAATACGCCCAATCCAAGCTGTGCCATCGTTAGCTGAACTTGTCACCACATTAGTAGACGAGCTTGTCATTGTATACCCTACTAAGGAGATAATCGCTATACTTGATAATAGTATTCCAATTAATTTTTTATTGTTTAACACTCTTTAGCCTCATTTCATTAACGTTTTGTTCGTTCTACTTTTTTTATTTGTCGTTGTAAATCATCAAGCACATACCCTGCTCCTAAAGCCACCACATCCATTGGATATTCAGCTAAATGAACAGGCATATTTAATTCTTTTTGAAGCCTTTCTGGCAAACGTTTTAAAAGACTTGTTCCACCCGAGAGCAAAAGGCCTGAATTACTTATATCAACAATTAGTTCAGGAGGCGTTTGTTCTAAAACGTCTTGAATCCCTGTAATAATTTGACGAATTAACGGTTCAATCGCTCGCGAAATAATTAAACTACGTACATTGCGTTCTATTGGTAAAAAGTTAGTAGCTCGCTGCCCCGCTGTAAGGCAAGTCTCTTTTTCGTCGCTTGCTGTTAACACGGCATAACCTATTTCCTGTTTGATCTTTTGAGCCATCTGTTCACTAATAATCATTTCATAATGAAGACGCAAAGCTTCTTGAATATACTGGTCAAATAAATCGCCACCAATTGGTAGTGCTTTACTGTAGACATGATCATTATAAGACAAAACCCCAATATCAGTCACAGCACTGCCGATATCAACCACTAAATGTCCTTTAGGTTCTTGAATCGGTAACTTAGCTCCTAGAGCTGCTGCGTAAGGTGCTTCTAAAATCATTGCTTTATGAATATTTAACTCCTTTAAAACATCTAATAAAGCTTTTTGTGATATTTGTGACGTTTCACTAGGGATACAAATTACAATTTCTGATTGGGGAGTTCGTTTGTTCAACGCCTTTTTAATAAAAAAACTCAGCATTGGCTTTAGAAGTGTCATACTGTCGACAACGCCATATTTTATCGGATGAATGATTTCAACGTCTTTATTGGTTTTGCCAATTAAATGAATCGCTTCCTGTCCAAAAGCTACCGGTTCTTTAGATGTACGGTCAATAGCTACAACAGAAGGTTCACGTAAGGCGATGCCTTTTTTTTCAATGTAAATGACCGTATTCGCGCTACCTAGATCGATCCCCACACGCGCTTTTTTAAAAAACATGCCTTCACCTTCCTGTCCTTTTTAAAATCCTACTTTCAATTATAGCAAATCTCTTTCGTAAAAAGCTAGCGAAGGTAAAGGTTTTTAAATCAAAAAAAGCATCCCGAAGGATGCTAAGTATTTGTTTAATTATAATTTAACAACGTTCACTGCTTGAGGACCACGTTCGCCTTCTTCAACTTCAAACTCAACGGCTTGACCTTCTTCTAGCGTTTTGAATCCTTCAGATTGGATTGCTGAGAAATGTACGAATACATCATCTGCATCTTCACGTTCGATAAATCCAAATCCTTTGTCTGCATTGAACCATTTAACTGTTCCTTGTTCCATCAATATTACCTCCTCGAGTGCCCAGCACTACTATATTTATTCTTGCAAGCTGGTACGAAGCAGTAAATTGACATTCTTACCAATTTCAAAAACATTACTTAAATTATACCATCTTTCACAATTAATAGCAATTACTTTAATCGCTTCCATAAAGCTTTTCAACGACGATTACGATTGCGCCGTTAGCTAAATCGCTCGGTATTGATACATTAAATCATCTTCTAAAATATCCGCATCATTGTATATCGGCCCTTCTAGCGTGAATGCATCTTTAATTTGCTTCCATAACGAAGGATGAATTTCTTCTACCTTCCCTCGAGCGGGACGTTCAACTTCATGAATATAAGGAATCTGACCGGTAATCTCTTCATTGGCGACAACAAAAATCTCTTTATTGGTATACCCTTCTTTTCTTAATTCATCAATTACTTCCAACGCTTCAGGAACAGTGTAATAAACACCAATAACCCGTTTAGTCATAGCTTTCACCCTTTATTTATTATTAAATTAAGTATGACAGGGGCCAATTCAATATGCAATCATAACCATTTAAGAAAATAAATTGGTTTCTTCTCGAATACTTAAATAACGATCTTCGCCAATAATAAAGTGATCCAACAATTCAATTCCCATCAAATCGCCGCATTCAATGAGTCGTTTAGTAAAGTTTAAATCTGCGGGGGAAGGTTTAGTGTCACCGGACGGATGATTATGCGCGATAATAATCCGTGCGGTAGGGTACTTCACTGCTTCTTTAAAGATTTCTCTTGGATGAGCAACGCTTTGAGAGACACTGCCGATAAAAATATTTTTTGTTTGAATGACCTCGTTTTTAGTGTTGAGAAATAATGCCATTAAATGTTCTTGGTGTAAATGCTTCATATTATCTAATAACCACTCCCCGGCAGCCGTCGTTGAAAGAATTTGGCCTCTTTTCAACAGACGACTTTGATAGACTCGCTGGCCAAATTCAATGGCTGCTTGAAGCTCAATGGCTTTAACAGGACCAATTCCTGGCACTTCTTGCAACTCTTCAATACTTACTTGCCGCAATTGGTATAAATCTTTAAAATGCGTCAACACAGATTGGGCTAAATTTAATACACTAGTCTTTCTTGTTCCTGTTCGCAACAAAATCGCAAGCAGTTCATAATCAGCCAATGCTTTAGCACCATACAACAACAAACGTTCCCGCGGTTGAGAATCAACCGGAAGTTCTTGAACTTTTAACAATGAATTTTGCATAAAAAATACCTCCTATTACATAAGTTAGTAAAATAGAAGGTATTCCATTTTTATTTTTTAGTTAAATAACTTCGAACGTCCGATACAAAATAAAGTGAACCGGTCACTAAAAGTAAATGGTCCTCAGCGGGGTGGGCATTTAATAAATAATCATCGATCACTGCTTGCCAGTCCTTCGTTAAATGCACTTTTTTAAATTTAATCGTTTCATCTTTTAAAATCTCTTCAAATTGTTCTAACGTCATCGCATATGGATGGTTTAATGTGGTTAAATAAATAGACTGCGGGTTTAATTGAGCCAACAAATGAAGGTGCTCTGCTTGGTTTTTAGTATCTAATCCAGCAAATAAAAGAGTCACTTGTTTATTAGGAAAATAATTCGCTAACGTGTCAGATAACGTTTGAATACCTGCTGCATTGTGTGCTCCGTCGAGATAAATAAGTGGTTGATCGTTAATTTTCTCCATTCGAGCCATCCAGTGAGTAGTCGCTAAAGAGTGTCTAATAGCCGTTTCATCGATTCGTTGTTGGCGGCTTTCCATCCACGCTATAAAGGTTGTTAAAGCAACACCCGCATTGTCAATTTGATGACGACCTAATAGGCTACATGGTAAGTTTTTAAAATACCAGTTTTTAAATGTATAATCCCACTGCATCCTTTGTCCAATAGGCGTAGCATAAAAGTCATCATCTAGTTTATAGACTATTGCTTCTTTTGATATAGCATATTGTTGAATGACGGATAATGGAGTACCTTGAATATTTCCAACAACCACTTGGGAGCTGGGTTTAATAATGCCAGCTTTTTGATAGGCGACTTCTTGTAAAGTATCGCCTAATTTATCCCCGTGATCTAGTCCAATAGTTGTTATAACAGCGACTTGGGCATTTAAAACATTCGTAGTGTCTAGTAATCCACCAATACCTACTTCAGCAATAAAGACATCAGGCTGGATATGCGCAGCGAATAGAATACCCAATAAAGTAATGATTTCATAAGTCGATAAGGGAATTTGATTCTTTTTCAAACAATAATCGTTATACTCTTTTGCTTTATTAAGGAGCATTAACAATGTTTCATCATCAATATTTTGATTATTCACTTGGTATCGTTCGTTAAAGGACATAATATGAGGTGACGTTAAAGTCACTACTTTTTGGTCATAAGCTAAAAATAATTCGCTTAAAAAAGCAGTGGTTGATCCTTTACCATTGGTACCTGTAATATGAATCACAGGTAAATTTAAATGTGGATTATTAAAGTAGTCTAGGGCTTGATGCATCGCATCAAGCCCTAGACGTGGATGGTCGACTGTTTGTTGATACAGCCATTCCATTCCTTGTTCTATCGTTGCTAGTGTCATAAAATCCCTCTTACTACAAAGATTTTAAGTGTTCGATTTGCTCTTTAACTTTATCATATTGGCTGACGTAATCGACACGTTTATCTTTTTCTTTTTGAACAACCGCTTCCGGCGCTTTATCGACAAAGTTTGCGTTTTGTAATTTTTTGTCTAAGCGATCGATTTCTTTTTGTAAACGATCTAATTCTTTTTCTAAACGCGCAATTTCATCTTCAATATGAATGAGTCCTTCTAAAGGCATCATAATTTGTGCAAATGGTAAGGTTTGCGTAATCATTTCAGTATCTGTTTGTGGGTCTAAAGCGATTTCTAATTGTTTTGGATTAGTAAATCGTTGTAAGTAAGCCACGTTTTCTTGAAGTAAGTTTAATACTTTTTCGTCATTGGCTTTAATATAAAGATCCACTTCTTTAGATAATGGTGTATTCATTTCACTACGAATATTACGAACTGAACGAATGACATCAATTAATTCGCCCATCGCTTCTTCAGCTTCGTCATTAATATATTCATCTTTAACCACAGGGTAATCGGCAATTACAATAGATTGATCTTCTCGGGTAATTTGTTGGTAAATTTCTTCCGTTACAAACGGCATAATTGGATGAAGTAACAATAAGATTTGTTCTAACACATAGAGTAAGATACTACGAGTCGTTGTTGTATCTTGTGATTCGTCTTGCAGTTGTTCTTTAGTCATCTCAATATACCAGTCACAATAGTCATGCCAAATAAAGTTATATAAGACACGTCCTGCTTCACCAAATTCAAAACGATCGAATAATCGCGTTGTTTCTTTAATGGTGGTTTGTAAACGAGCTAAAATCCATTGATCGGCTAATGTTTGGTCTTTTTCAATTTGAATATCTTCTAGACGTAAATCCCCTACTTGCATTAAAGCGTAGCGGCTTGCGTTCCAAATTTTATTAATAAAGTTCCACGCTGCTGCCATACGCTCTGGACTATAGCGTACATCTTGACCTGGTGAAGAACCATTGGCTAAGAACCAACGTAAAGCATCCACACCGTATTCATCAATGACATCCATTGGATCAATACCGTTGCCTAGAGATTTACTCATCTTACGTCCTTGTTCGTCACGAATTAAACCGTGGATTAAAACGTTTTTGAATGGGCGAGTACCGGTAAATTCTAGCCCTTGGAAAATCATACGACTGACCCAGAAGAAAATAATGTCATACCCTGTAACCAATGTATCCGTTGGGTAATAACGCTCAAAATCAGCGGTTTTTTCTGGCCAACCCATCGTTGAAAATGGCCATAACGCTGAGCTGAACCATGTATCTAACACATCTGTATCTCGTGTCCAATTTTCAGCATCTTCTGGTTCTGTTTCACCGACGTAAACTTCACCTGTTTCGTTATGGTACCAAGCAGGTATTTGATGTCCCCACCATAGTTGACGAGAAATGACCCAGTCATGAACATTTTCCATCCATCCGATAAATGTATCGTTAAATCGTGGTGGATAAAAAGCGACATGATTGTCTGTTTCTTGTTTATCAATGGCTTCTTGAGCAAGAGGTTGCATTTTAACAAACCACTGAGTTGATAATAATGGTTCTACTACAGCGCCACTACGTTCAGAGTGTCCGACGCTATGAAGATGATCTTCAATTTTAATTAAATAACCTTGTTCTTTTAAATCTTTGACGACTGCTTTACGTGCTTCAAAACGGTCCATACCGTTATAAGCGCCCGCTTCTTCGTTCATTGTGCCATCTAAATTCATCACGTTTAAGCGCGGTAAATCGTGACGGTTTCCGACTTCAAAGTCATTTGGGTCATGGGCTGGCGTAATTTTAACAACCCCTGTTCCAAACTCGCGGTCAACATAATGATCCGCTACGACCGGAATTTCACGGTCCATTAATGGCAATAGGACATGTTTACCGATTAAATGTTGATAGCGTTCATCATCTGGGTGAACCGCAATCGCTGTATCTCCTAACATTGTTTCCGGACGAGTAGTTGCGATTTCAACAAATTCATCTGTTCCAACAATTGGGTAACGAACGTGATAGAACGCACCTTGAACTTCCTTATGTTCGACTTCAATATCAGATAGAGCTGTTTGCGCTGCTGGGTCCCAGTTAATAATATACTCACCGCGATAAATTAAACCTTTATTGTATAAATCAACAAAGACTTTGTTAACCGCTTTGTTTAATCCTTCATCGAGCGTAAAGCGTTCTCTTGAGTAGTCAACAGAAATTCCCATTTTAGCCCACTGGTCACGGATTGTTTGCGCATATTCTTCTTTCCATTTCCAAACTTCATCGACGAACTTCTCACGACCTAAATCATAGCGCGAAATTCCTTCTTCACGTAATTTAGCTTCAACAACTGCTTGGGTCGCAATACCCGCGTGGTCCATTCCTGGTAACCATAACGTATCATACCCTTGCATTCGTTTTTGACGGATGATCATATCTTGTAGCGTCACGTCCCAAGCATGACCTAAGTGTAAACGTCCCGTCACGTTTGGTGGCGGGATAACGATGGAATACGGTTTAGCGTTTGGATCTTCGGAAGGTTTAAAGACTCCTTCTTCTAACCATTGTTGATATTTTCCAGCTTCGACCTTTTGGGAGTCGTATTTTGTGGACATTTCTACTTTATTCAATTGATTCTTCCTTTCTTACTCTATTGCCGTTTGTATTTTTCTAAAAATAAAAACGCCCCATGTTTATAACATAGGACGCTTATGGGCGTGGTACCACCTAAATTTAGATTATTCATCTCTCATCATTGATAACGAAGTAAACCTTCGTAATAAGCTACTTATAGTTCACTTATTATTGCTCCGAGCGACGTTTCATTGACGTAGAAACTTTCACCACTGTTTCTTCTCTGTAGGTGTCAATTACTTATTCTCTTCACGGCATCATTATTAAATTCCTTAGCCATAGTATACCAAAACTAATGACTGTTGTGAAGAATGGAGTATGGTAAAATGAAAGTATCTCTTTAAATAAGTTAGTAAGGTGATTCCATGAACTATATTTTAGCAAGTCAGTCGCCAAGACGTATTGAATTAATGAGCTATTTAGTCAAAGAGTTCGATATCCAAGTCGCTTCTATTGATGAAGAAGCTATCACCCAGCGTCTTTTAAAAAATGAAACCTTCCCTTATACAACCGCTATCGCTAGCCGTTTAGTCGAAACTCTCGCTCAAGAAAAGGCACGCCAAATCGATTGTTCCTCTGCTGTTGTCATTGGCTCCGATACATTAGTTTACTCGCCAACCCAAGGAATGCTTGGTAAGCCAAAAGATGCCAGCGAAGCTGAAAAGATGTTGGTGGAATTGAGCAAAGAAAGAAGTCATACAGTTCATACGGGCGTGTGTATTTTCTATAAAGATCAGTGTCTTACTTTTTCAACAATTGCCCGCGTTTTCTTTCAACCTTATAATTCACTACAACATCAGTTAATTTTAGACTATATTCAATCGGGATCACCCTTTGATAAAGCTGGTGGCTACAGTATTGGAGATAAAGGAAGTCTCTTCATTCAAAAAATTGAAGGCGATTATTATACGATTTTAGGTTTTCCTATTAGTGAGGTTTACCGTCAATTAAAACAAGCGAACCTACTATAAAAGAGGCTCGCTTGTTTTGCTTTATAATAAATCGCTAAAGTTATCTTCTGTTGCCTTCAAATAGTTAGCGTCTACGACACACACTTCAACTCCCGCCACAGCTTCATCGACAAGAGTTTGAATACTTATCGCTTCATTAAGGACTGCTTCGGCTTCTTCAGCACTTTGTAAAGAAGGTTTTGTTCGCGGTGAGCGCGGTGCAAAGACTGTACAACAATCTTCAAAAGGTTCGTTCGATAAATCATGAGTGCCAATTTGTTGCGCTAATTCAATAATATCGTTTTTATCAGTAGCAATTAATGGACGCAAGATAGGCGTTGAGGTCACTGCATTAATCGCATACATACTTTCTAACGTTTGAGAAGCGACTTGTCCTAGAGATTCACCCGTCACAAGAGCTAAGGCTTTACGTTGAGAAGCCAGTTGATCTGTAATACGAACCATCATACGACGCATCACTGTCATGGATAAATCATCGGGAACGTGCTCTTTAATGGCTGCTTGAATTTTAGTAAACGGAACGTTATGAAACGTTATCGGCATTCCGTATTCTGAAATTTTAGCGGCCAATTTTTTCGTTTTTTCCAAAGCTTGCGGGCTTGTGTAAGGTGGACTACTAAAATGAACTGCTTCAATCTCCATTCCACGACGCATCAATTCATACCCAGCAATGGGTGAATCAAACCCGCCTGATAACATTAACATGCCTCGTCCACCTGTACCGTAAGGAAAACCACCCAAGCCAGCAAAGGTTTCTAAGGATAAATAAGCGACTTTATGGTGAATATGCACGACTAATTTATGTTTACCGTGTTTTAAATCAACAGACATCTCAGGGTAAGCTTCTCCAATAGCGCCACCAACAAATCGTCCAACTTCCATCGAGCTATGAGGGTACTTTTTATCTGAACGTCGAGCTACGACACGGAAAGTATCTCCGGGCTTTACTTCAATTTGCTTAAATAGCTCTAACGCTTTTTCGGCCATCGCTTCTAATGTTTTTTCTGCCGGATAAGTGGGCTCGAAACGCTGGATGCCTGGGACTTGTTTTAATTGTTCGATGACTGATTCATAGGACCCCTTAGTCCAATTCAGTAAAATAAAATCATGACGAATAGCAATCTTCATATCTGGATCGATTGCTTTGGTTTTAAAACGAATGTTTTCAGCTAGTTTGTTAGTAAAAGCTTTTCTATTTTTTCCTTTAGTAGTCAGTTCACCGTAGCGAACCATAATTTGTTTGGACATAATTACTCTCCTTTTTGAGTTAATGTGTTAAAAGATCGACTGACTTTTTGAATCGTTTTTATTAAATAATCGACATCACTTTGAGTCGTTGTTTTAGCTAAACTGATACGAATCGCTGAATTTGAAATTGCTGTGGACACTTTCATAGCGCTAAGCGTGCTGTGGGTTTGGTGTTTGCGGCTCGAGCACGCGCTCGTAGTAGAGACAAATACGTCTTCTTCTCCAAAAGCGTGAACTAACACTTCCCCAGGAACAGGAGGAAGGGCCGCACAAATAATGTGTTCACTCACATTGTTTGTATCGCCAAAAATAGTCCAACCTTCTTCTTTTAACGCTTCGTCTATTTGTTGACGATAACTGTTTAAACGCTCTTTAGTCTCTTGTTGATTTTCATAGGCTAATCGTAATGCTTTAGAAAAACAAACAATGGCGGCTAAATTTTCTGTACTACTTCTAAGGCCCAATTCTTGGCCTCCACCTAAAAGTAATGATTGACGAGCCACGCGTTCACGAATCGTTAATAAACCTGCTCCGCGAATACTATGAAACTTATGTCCTGATAAACTTAATAAATCAATTCGTGGATGGGTTAAATGATGAAATTGCGTAGTCACACCTTGAACCCCATCAACATGCCAAATAACTTCAGGGTATTGAACAAGTAATGCACTTATTTCTTCCATTGGTTGAATCGTTCCCACTTCATTATTCACTAAAATAGTAGAGATCAATAAAACATCTTCATTTAAAGCATTTTTTAACTCACCTAAATCAATCATTCCCTTTTCATCGACAGAAATCATTTCTACTTGGTACCCTTTTTGTTCTAGTCGTTCTTTTTGCAAACGAACACACGGATGCTCAATAGATGATAGTAAGACTCGGTTGCGGTCTGGTCTTAATTGATGTTGGGCGTCAATGACACTGGTAAAAACCCAATTGTTAGATTCCGTTCCACTTGAAGTGAAAACAACTTCTTGTTCTTTATACTTTAACAGTTCTGCCACTTGTTGTCTTGCTCGTTGCAGTAGCTTTTGAGAGCGAACACCTAATCGGTGTGCGCTAGAAGGGTTAGCAAAATAATCTGTCGTCACAGTATTCATAATAGTGATAATTTCTGGAAGAGGCTTTGTGGTAGCAGCATTATCAAAGTAATACATCCTGTCATTCCTACTTTCTAATAGTTTTATGAATAAAAAAACAACCACAAAACAGTGGTTGTCTTTCTTTTAATAATGAGTATTTTGTTTTTCCGTATGGTACATGCGACGCACTTGAGTTGGCGCTTCGCTATCAATACGGCGTAATGCTTTTTCAATCACAGCAAGTGCTCCATCGTAGTCATACTTTTGGTAGAATAAATGTTGAGCTTGACGAATCGCTTCATCAATTTCTGGATAATCAAAGCGGAAACGGTTGCTATGTTGAATCATATACTCAGTTAAGACAGCATTGTCGATAATTCGATCTGTTTCTTCTTTTAGCTTATCAAATTGATGGCTTAAATCCAAATCAAATTGTTCGATTTCTGGCATATCAATACGAACTTGATTTAACATCTTAGCAAACTCTTCTACTTGATGAGTTACACGGTAAAACAAATCGTAAAATTCTTCGCTTAAACCAGGTAAATTATGCTTTTCTAAACGGCGTTTTAAATTACGCATTGTTAAGTCATAATTTTCTAAATGTTCTTTTACTTCCTTTTCGCGTTCGTAAAGAGTTCCTAATGTA
Source organism: Dolosicoccus paucivorans (assembly GCF_900100125.1). Classification (GTDB taxonomy): domain Bacteria; phylum Bacillota; class Bacilli; order Lactobacillales; family Aerococcaceae; genus Dolosicoccus; species Dolosicoccus paucivorans. The sequence goes on from NZ_FNEL01000013.1 coordinate 31,459, forward strand.
GCAATCATACCCGTTTGTTGTTCTGATACTTCTTCAGCTTGTTTACGAATCTTTTTCAAGTCGTCTTCAATATCTGAATAAATAATCTCTGACTCTTCATCAACAGTCTGCAAATCTTTTAAGGTAGTTGCCGCAGTCTTTAAACGCTGAGTCAATTCCTTAATCTTAGACTCTTCATTATTATGTAAAATATAACTTTGTGCAATGCGATCAATTTCGCTTGCAACGTAGTCATTTTCTTTACGCGTTTCACGTAGAAGCTGCTCAATCGCATTTCCTTGTTTTGAAACAAATTCTTTCGCTTTAATTTCAGATTCCATGGAAACATATAAATCTTCAATTTCGCGATCTGATTTGTCCATTAAGGTTTGTGCTTGGAATAAATCAGCATTTTTAATGGCTGTTTTTGCTTCATTGAGCTGTTCTTGAACTTCGTCTACCGATTCTAAAATGCGATCATTTTTGAAATGATAGCCACTATCTTTCATTCGCTGATAACCTTTTCGTAAGTCATCTAGAGATTCTTCATAGTTCGTTTTGATTTCTTCATACATCGTTGGAATTTTTTCTAAAATCTCTTCCAAACTCGTTAAGTCAGAATCAATAGAGGATAAAATATCTCTTGCTTCTAAATAATCTCCTTGAGAGGTTAAATCGGAATACGTTGTAAACGTTGCTTCAATTTGATTTAAATTCTTCTCTAAGGTTTCAATGGCTGGGCCATATTCAAAGCTATGATTTAAAATGTTTTTACGTGCGCCGTTATATCGTTCATATAATTCAGCATGATCCTCGTCATTGGATTCAATAACCGCAAAAATATCTTCTAAAGAGTGATCTAACTCTTCCATTTGCGGTTGAATTTCATCAAGGAGCTCACGTGCGTCATCGATATCACTTTTAGCTTTAAATAATTGAAGCATTTGATCCACTGCTTGTTCAGCATTCACAATAGCTGCATCCACGTCAGTGAACTTATAGTTTTGTAACGTTTGCCATTCGGCTTGTAAACTTTCATATTTACGCTTTGTTTGTCCAGACAATTCCATATTCTTTAAAGTATGTAGTTGTTCGGCAACTGGTATCGCTATCACTTCTTCTTTACGGTCATTGAGTTCTTGAATTTCTTTTTCAAGTTTATTACGTAAATAATATAATACAATATATCCAATGATGGCGATGACAAGAAGACCTAATAATATATCAGTAAATTTCATTCATCACTCGCTCCCTCTGTTTGGAATGTTTATTTCCTATGTAAATTTGTAAGTGTACCTATCAACATTGAGTATATCATTTTCACTAACTTATTAAAAGAAAATTATACATTTTGATAAGCAATCTTGTTGTGATTGAAGCACGGTTTAGAGGTCAAAATGAAAAAGAACAAGCTAGAGAAAGCTCTAACTTGTTCTTGAAATGATATAAAGCTAGAATTAACCAAGTTTGTTGTAGTACTCAACGATTAACGCTTCGTCAATTTCAGCGTTTAATTCTTCACGTTGTGGCATACGAGTTAATGTACCTTCTTTTTTGTCTTCGTTAAATTCTACGAAGTCTAAGCGAGTTACAACATCTTCTAAAGCATCTTTAATGATTTGTAAATCTTCGCTTGATTCACGTAAGCCAATAACTTGACCTGGTTGAACTAAATATGATGGAATATCTAAACGTTTGCCATCCACTGTAATGTGGCCATGACTTACTAATTGACGTGCTTGACGACGTGTTGTCGCAAATCCTAGACGATAAACTAAGTTATCTAGGCGAGTTTCAAGTAACGCCATGAAGTTCTCACCGTGTTTACCTTCGCGGATTTTACCTGCTTGTAAGTATAAGTTACGGAATTGACGTTCGTTCAATCCATACATGAAACGTAGCTTTTGTTTTTCTTGTAGTTGTAGTCCGTATTCAGATAACTTCTTACGTTGGTTACCGTGTTGTCCTGGTGCGTACGGACGACGTGAAAGCTCTTTACCTGTTTCTGTTAATGAAATACCTAAACGACGTGATAAGCGCCATGTTGGTCCTGTATATCTTGCCATTATTAAATTCCTCCAATGTAAATAATTATATATGGAGTAAAATAATCCCAAAAAACCGAATACGTGCAGTCCTCTTTCAACGTTCGCTAGTTGCAGCCGCAGTTACTAGTTGACCTTTATAAAAGGTTTTAGACTGTTGACGTGCTTTCTTTTTTTGTGCTGCATTATTTTACACAACTATGATTGTACCAAAAGTTTATCCTTTAAACAACCCTTAAAGTGCTTGAATTTACCCAAAATTTTACGGTTTCATAGATAATAACAAAAGTCCGAGGTGTTCACATGTGGAAAGCATGGATTCCTCGGGCTTTTAAACTATCCACAGCGTAAATCTGTGGACTAATTTCGTCCTGTTGCATGGTATAATTGAATCATCACAAAACAAAAATACAGAACAGGAACTGAGGTTATTTTACCATGAATTCTATAGAAATATATCAAACGAAGCGAAGTTTACTTACTTTTTTAGAAAAACTGACTAAAGGTCTTTCTAAACCACGGAAGAAATTTTACAGCGATATTTTATATGGAATGTCAAAAGCTCAAAATACACTGTTATCAGATATTGCAC
>NZ_FNEL01000047.1 GCF_900100125.1 Dolosicoccus paucivorans
CGTTGGACGTTTTGACGGCTTGTGCCATAACGACGGGCTGCTTTGGCGTTATTATCATATTTTTCCGCATACTCAACAACTTTTTGCCTATATCGCATTTCTTCTGTTATAATTGACTTCATGGGGAGCTTCCTTTCACACTATTGTTTTTTATTCGTTAAATATAGTGTACCAGAAGCTCCTCTTTTTTTTATGTTTTCGTGTCACATATGTATGATACCCTTACAGTTTGTGTTTCGTGGCAGATGAGCATCTTTCTAAATCGCAAATATCTCGCTTTGAGCGTGGCGAGTCGGAAATTTCTTGTGTTCGACTCATTAATATATTAAACAAATTAAATGTATCTTTAGATGAATTTCTTATTATCCACGATAGTACTTACACTGATACAGAGTCGTTTTCTAAATTAGTGCAATACATTCGAAAGCAATACTCATTGCAAAATATAGACAACATAGCTTCATTACTTTCAAACACCAGTTTGAATCAGTACGAAAAAACAATGGTAAAATCTATTTTATATACGATGGATCGAAGCATCGCTCCATCAGATGAAGAAATACTTCAATTAGTAGACTACCTTTTCAAAATTCAAAGATGGACTCGTTACGAAATTATTTTATTTGGAAATTGTGTCCGAACAATAAAGTATGAAACGTTCTTTTTGCTCACTAAAGAAATGATAAAAAACTATATATATTCCTCTTTAAATAAGACGAATAAGACGCTAGTCACTCAGCTAGCTATTAATTGTTTAATTTCTAGCATTGATGCGAAACAATTTGAAAACTGTAATTATTTAGTGCACGAGATATCTCAACTGTTAGAAAATGAGCTTAATTATTATGAGCAAACGATCTTTCTCTATGCCCAAGGCTATTTAGATTTTCAAAGAGACATAGAAAGTGGAGATACTAAAATGAAACAAGCCTTACAGGTGTTGGAGATACTTGGAGAAAACGATATCCATAAACAGTATCTAGAGCACTATTCAAATCTTATAGAAAATTAGTGTGCCTTTATTTTGTAAATAACTTTAGTGTGATGTAAGACTATTCGAGAATTAATCAATTATTATACAGCAAAAATGGTATGATTAACCTAGAACAGATGAGGTGAATGAATATGGGTGAACATTATTACACAAAACAACCTTCCGTCTCCCACGAAGAAAAAGAGATTAGCGCAAAAATCGGTAATATAACGTTAAAGTTAACCACTGACCGTGGTGTCTTTTCAAAAGATAAATTAGACGAAGGATCGAAGATTTTAGCGGAAACCTTTATTGATCAAGTAAAAGAAGATGATTTTAAGTTAATTGAATTAGGTAGTGGCTATGGCCCGATCGCATTAGGGATTGCGAAAGCTTATCCTAATAGCCACGTCACCGGAGTGGAATTAAATGAACGAGCGTTCGATTTATCCCTTCGAAATGCAAAGCAAAACAATATATCCAATGTAACCTTTATATGTGATGATGCAACGAATTTTGAACTATCAACCGCCGTTCAACATGTTGTAACCAATCCGCCCATTCGTGCAGGCAAAAAAGTGGTCCATGCTTTTGTAGATCAAGCTTATCAACTGCTTGAAGAAAAGGGTGCTCTATGGGTCGTCATCCAAAAGAAACAAGGCGCTCCTTCAATGCGCAAACATATGGAACAAATCTTTGGTAACGTGGAACGGGTGAATTTACAGTCCGGTTATTGGATTTTGAAAAGTATTAAATAGTATTTGACAATTGATGAAGAAACAAGTAAAATATTTAGTTACAAAGAGTAGGTCTAGATATATGGGATTCGGTTTGAAATATTGTCCAAATCGTATTTCCACCTGGCAAAAACAAAAGATAAAGCGATTTTTTAAGAAAACGCCGTTCTTTTGTCTTTTTTTTGCTTTTAAATAGGTGAAAATCGGAATGTTACACAATAATAATATTTGTAACATAAACGTAACAATTAACGACCGTCTTTAATTCAAATGAGGGGTGAAGCGCTTGAGTTACAATGTTGTACAATACGGTAAGAAAGCTGAACGTCGCACGTATTCGCGTATTAACGAGTCACTTGATTTACCAAATTTAATCGAAATTCAAACAGATTCATATCAATGGTTTTTAGATGAAGGTCTAAAAGTCATGTTTGAAGATATTTCGCCGATTGTCGATCATACAGAAAATTTAGAATTACATTTTGTTGATTATAACTTTAAAGAGCCTAAATATTCTGTGGAAGAAGCACGTAGTCATGATTCAAACTACTCAAAACCAATTTATGTTATTTTACGTTTAATTAATAACGAAACCGGAGAAGTTCAAGAACAAGAAGTGTTCTTTGGTGACTTCCCAATTATGACCGAAACAGGAACGTTCATTATTAACGGAGCAGAACGTGTTATTGTCTCCCAGTTAGTACGTTCTCCAGGAGTTTATTTCCATGATGTTCATGATAAACGTGGTCGTCATAGCTATACATCGACAGTGATTCCTAACCGTGGAGCATGGTTAGAATTTGAAACTGACGCTAAAGGTATTGCCTACGTTCGTATTGACCGTACACGTAAGCTACCACTAACAGAGTTAGTTCGTGCTTTAGGATTTGGTGAAGACGAAGAACTTTATGACATCTTCTCTCATACAGATACTTTAGAACTGACGATTGATAAAGACATTCACAAAAACGTTACCGACTCAAGAGTAGAAGAAGCGTTAAAAGATATTTATGAGCGTCTTCGTCCAGGTGAGCCAAAGACAGCTGAAAGTTCGCGCAACTTATTAACACAGCGCTTCTTTGATGCGCGTCGTTATGACTTAGCGCCAGTGGGTCGTTATAAAGTCAACAAAAAGTTAGACATCGCTCAACGTTTAGTGGGTCTTACTTTAGCTGAAACATTGGCTGATCCTGAAACAGGCGAAGTGATCTTAAAAGAAGGGACTTTATTAGACGCTCAAGCGATGGAAACGCTAAAGCCTCATTTAGACAATGGATTGGGAATGGTGACGTTAACGCCATCAACAGAAGGTGTCATTGGTGAACCGATCGATCTACAAATGATTCGCGTTTATGCACCAAAAGATGACGAGAAAGTCTTAAATATTATTGGTAATGGTAATATCTCTGATGACATTAAATGTTTAACGCCAGCCGATATTATTGCTTCAATTAACTATTATTTATTACTTGAATATGGCATTGGTTCAACGGATGATATTGACCACTTAGGAAACCGTCGTATTCGTTCCGTTGGAGAGTTACTACAAAACCAATTCCGTATTGGTTTAACTCGTATGGAACGTGTCGTTCGCGAACGTATGTCTTTACAAGACACGAATTCAATTACACCGCAACAATTAATTAACACACGTCCAGTGGTTGCAGCGATTAAAGAGTTCTTTGGTTCATCTCAATTATCCCAGTTCATGGACCAAACTAACCCATTAGGAGAATTAACTCATAAACGCCGTCTATCTGCCTTAGGTCCTGGTGGATTAACCCGTGACCGTGCTGGCTACGAAGTCCGTGACGTTCACTACTCTCACTACGGCCGTATGTGTCCAATCGAAACGCCTGAAGGGCCAAACATTGGGTTAATTAACTCTCTATCAACTTACGCTAAAATTAATAAATATGGCTTTATCGAAACACCATACCGTAAAGTGGATAAAGAAAATAACCGCGTAACCGATGAAATTCACTATCTATCAGCAGATGTGGAGGACTTATACGTCATTGCTCAAGCGAACTCATTATTAGATGATGAAGGGCATTTCGTTGAAGAAACAGTAATGGCTCGTTACGTCTCAGAAAACTTAGAAGTTCCACCTTCAAGACTTGACTATATGGACGTATCGCCAAAACAAGTAGTTTCCGTAGCGACTGCGTTAATTCCATTCTTAGAAAACGACGACTCAAACCGTGCGTTAATGGGTGCGAACATGCAGCGTCAAGCCGTTCCATTAATTAATCCACAATCACCAATTGTTGGTACAGGAATTGAATACAAATCAGCTCACGACTCAGGAGCCGCTTTAATTGCTAAACGTCCTGGAACAGTGACTTACGTTGATGCTAACGTGATTCGCGTTGAATTAGAAGACGGTTCGACTGATGAGTACCGTTTAACGAAATTTGCTCGTTCAAACGCGGGGACTTGTTATAACCAACGTCCAATTGTTCAAGTTGGAGACCAAATTGATGAACTTGATATGTTAGCTGACGGATCTTCAATGCAAAAAGGTGAACTTGCTTTAGGTCAAAACCCACTCGTTGCCTTTATGACATGGGAAGGTTATAACTACGAAGATGCGATCATTATGTCCGAACGTCTAGTTAAAGATGACGTTTATACATCCATTCATATTGAAGAATATGAATCCGAATCTCGTGATACGAAGTTAGGGCCTGAAGAAATTACCCGCGAAATTCCAAACGTATCCGAAGAAGCTCTTCGCTACTTAGACGAAGAAGGTATTATTACTATCGGTGCGGAAGTGAAAGACGGCGATATTTTAGTCGGAAAAGTTACACCAAAAGGAGTCACTGAATTATCCGCGGAAGAACGCCTACTCCACGCTATCTTTGGTGAAAAGGCTCGTGAAGTTCGTGATACTTCTCTACGTGTACCACACGGTGGTGGCGGAATTGTTCACGACGTGAAGATCTTTACCCGTGAAGCAGGAGACGAATTACAACCAGGTGTTAACAAATTAGTTCGCGTCTATATTGTTCAAAAACGTAAAATCTCCGTTGGAGATAAAATGGCAGGTCGCCACGGTAACAAAGGGGTTGTCTCTTTAATTATGCCGGAAGAGGACATGCCGTACATGCCAGACGGAACACCAGTCGATATTCTACTTAACCCATTAGGGGTTCCATCCCGTATGAACATTGGACAAATTTTAGAGCTTCATTTAGGAATGGCGGCTCGCCAATTAGGTATTAAAGTAGCCACACCAGTCTTTGATGGAGCAAGCGAAGAAGATGTTTGGAGTACTGTTAAAGAAGCTGGTCTTGAATTAGACGCTAAGACAACATTATATGACGGACGTACTGGAGAAACTTTTGACCGTAAAGTCTCTGTTGGGGTCATGTATATGCTTAAATTAGCTCACATGGTTGACGACAAACTTCACGCTCGTTCAACAGGTCCTTACTCTCTTGTAACGCAACAACCACTTGGAGGTAAAGCTCAATTTGGTGGACAACGTTTTGGAGAGATGGAAGTTTGGGCTTTGGAAGCTTATGGTGCTGCTTATACGTTACAAGAAATCTTAACTTACAAGTCTGACGACGTTGTAGGACGTGTGAAGACTTACGAAGCAATCGTTAAAGGCGATCCAATTCCAAAACCAGGTGTTCCAGAATCATTCCGCGTTTTAGTAAAAGAGCTACAAGCTTTAGGATTAGACTTACAAGTATTAGACGCTGATGACGTGGAGATTGATTTAGAAAGTGATGAAGATGACGACGATGTGGTTAACTTCAACGCTTTAGAACACTTCCGTCAACAACAAGAGGAAGAACAACGCAAAAAAATCGAAGCTCAAGCTGCTGCTGAAGTAGTCAAAGCAAAAGAAAATGAAGACGCATAATAACATAAATGCCTGAGCCATGGAGTAAGGCACTCCAAAAACATAAAGGAGGTTTGGCCCCTTGATTGATGTAAATAATTTTGAGTCAATGAAAATTGGTTTAGCATCTTCCGAGAAAATTCGTAGTTGGTCTTACGGAGAAGTCAAAAAACCTGAGACGATCAACTATCGTACATTAAAACCTGAAAAAGATGGTCTTTTCTGTGAGCGCATTTTCGGTCCAACTAAGGACTGGGAATGTAGCTGCGGGAAGTTAAAACGTATTCGCTATAAAGGCCGTGTCTGTGACCGTTGTGGGGTAGAAGTAACTCGTGCCAAAGTTCGTCGTGAACGTATGGGACACATTGAACTAGCAAGTCCAGTGACCCATATTTGGTACTTTAAAGGAATCCCAAGCCGTATGGGACTTCTACTAGACATGAGCCCACGTTTATTAGAAGAAGTGATTTACTTTGCTTCTTATATTGTCACTGATCCAGGTGATACGCCATTAGAGTACAAATCTTTAATGAGTGAAGCAGAATACCGTCAAAATGTTCGTGAATATGGTACTCGCTTTAAAGCTAAAATTGGTGCAGAAGCGATGCGTGATTTACTTGAAAAAGTTGACGTTGAAAAAGAAGTTAAAGAATTACGCGAATTCTTAAAAACAGCGACAGGTCAACGTCGTACTCGCGCGATTCGTCGTTTAGATATTTTAGATGCCTTTTTAGAATCAGGTAACCGTCCTGAGTGGATGGTACTGGACGCTTTACCGGTTATTCCACCTGATTTACGTCCGATGGTTCAACTAGATGGTGGACGTTTTGCGACATCTGACTTAAACGATTTATACCGCCGTGTCATTAACCGTAACAACCGTTTGAAACGTCTATTAGATATTGGTGCGCCAAGCATTATCGTTCAAAACGAAAAACGTATGTTACAAGAAGCCGTTGATGCGTTAGTGGATAACGGCCGTCGTGGTCGTCCAGTAACTGGACCAGGTAACCGTCCGTTGAAATCTTTATCTCATATGTTGAAAGGAAAACAAGGTCGTTTCCGTCAAAACTTATTAGGTAAACGTGTGGACTACTCTGGTCGTTCAGTTATCGTAGTTGGACCAAGCTTAAAGATGTATCAATGTGGTCTGCCAAAAGAAATGGCCATTGAACTATTTAAGCCATTTGTTATGAAAGAACTTGTCGAACGCGAACTAGCAAGTAACGTAAAAAGTGCTAAACGTATGGTTGAAACGCAAGATGACGCGATTTGGCCAGTCATTGAAGAAGTCATTCAAGAGCACCCGGTATTACTTAACCGAGCACCGACTCTTCACCGTTTAGGAATTCAAGCCTTTGAGCCGACTTTAGTTGACGGTAAAGCGATCCGCTTACACCCGTTAGTGTGCGAGGCCTATAACGCGGACTTTGACGGAGACCAAATGGCCGTTCACGTTCCGTTATCTCAAGAAGCTCAAGCGGAAGCACGTCTACTGATGTTAGCATCACAAAACATCTTAAACCCTAAAGACGGTAAGCCAGTTGTTACACCTTCTCAAGATATGGTTTTAGGTAACTATTACTTAACTCTTGAAGAGCCGGGAATTACTGGTGAAGGAATGATGGTCAGCAGCGTATCTGAAGCAGAAACAGCTTATTTAAATGGATACGTTCACTTACATACTCGTGTAGCGATTCCAGCTGCTGCTTTAGTAGGTAAACCATTTACAGAGTGGCAACAAAGTCGTTTAATGGTAACAACCATTGGTAAATTATTATTTAACGATATTATGCCAGTGGAGTTTCCTTACTTAAACGAACCAACCGATAATAACTTAATTAACGGAACACCGGATAAGTACTTCTTAGAGCCGGGTACAGATGTTAAAGAAGCCATCGCTGAAATGGACATGGTCCCGCCATTTAAGAAAAAACACTTAGGAAACATTATTGCGAAAGTGTTTAAAGATTTCCAAATTACACGTACGTCAATGATGTTAGATGACATGAAAGATTTAGGATATAAATATTCGACTCGCGCAGGAATTACCGTTGGGGTAGCCGACGTTGTGAAATTAGACTCTAAAGATGAAATTATCGAAAAAGGTCATGAACGCGTCGACAATATTATGAAACAATACCGCCGTGGTTTAATTACTGAAGACGAGCGTTATGAAAGTGTTATTCGTACGTGGGAGAAAGCCAGAGATGATATTCAAGATGAACTAGCTGTCTCACTACCTCGCTTAAACCCAATCTTCATGATGTCTGACTCTGGAGCTCGTGGTAACATTTCTAACTTTACACAGTTAGCAGGTATGCGTGGTAACATGGCTGCGCCATCTGGTAAGATCATTGAGTTACCAATTACGTCTAACTTCCGTGAAGGGTTATCCGTTTTAGAGATGTTCATCTCTACTCACGGAGCGCGTAAAGGAATGACGGATACGGCTCTTAAGACTGCGGACTCTGGTTACTTAACTCGTCGTTTAGTTGACGTCGCCCAAGACGTTATTGTTCGTGAAGACGACTGTGGAACCGACCAAGGTCTAGAAGTATCTGCAATTCTTGACGGCAACAGCGTCATTGAATCTCTTGCAGAACGTATTACCGGACGCTACGCTCATAAGACCGTGACTCACCCAGAAACAGGAGAAGTTCTTGTTGAAGCCAATACGTTAATTAGCGAAGACGACGCGATGAAAGTAGAAGAAGCGGGCGTTGAAGTCGTAACGATTCGTTCTGCCTTTACATGTCACACCGCTCATGGTGTGTGCCGTATGTGTTACGGACGCAACTTAGCAACAGGAGCTGAAGTTGAAGTAGGAGAAGCTGTTGGTACAATCGCTGCTCAGTCCATCGGTGAGCCGGGTACCCAGTTAACCATGCGTACCTTCCATACGGGTGGGGTTGCAGGTGGTGGAGACATCACTCAAGGTTTACCGCGTATTCAAGAGATCTTCGAAGCGCGTAACCCGAAAGGTTTAGCAACCATTACTGAAGTAGCGGGTGTGGTCGAAGAAATCGAAGAAAACGATGACCGTTCTAAAGATATTACTGTGCGTGGTATTACTGATACACGTACATACAACATTCCGTATACGTCACGTATTATTGTTCAAGTTGGCGATAACGTTGAGCGCGGACAACAATTAACTGAAGGATCTATTGATCCAAAAGAATTGTTAGCTGTAACCGATGTTGTAACAGTTGAAAAATACTTACTTCGTGAAGTTCAAGCTGTTTACCGCGGTCAAGGGGTAGAAATCGGCGACAAGCATATCGAAGTGATGGTACGTCAAATGTTACGTAAAGTTCGTGTCATGGACCCAGCATCAACTAATATCTTACCTGGTGCATTACTTGATATCGATGACTTTAGAAAAGCCAACGAAGAAGCTATTTTAGCCGGGGAAGTTCCAGCAACAGCACGTCCTGTTCTATTAGGAATTACTAAAGCTGCTTTAGAGACGAAATCATTCATCTCGGCTGCTTCGTTCCAAGAGACAACGCGTGTCCTAACAGATGCTGCGATTCGCGGTAAACGCGATACATTACTTGGCTTGAAGGAAAACGTTACAATTGGTAAGTTAATTCCTGCAGGTACAGGTATGAAGCGCTACCGTAATGTAGAAAGCAACTTAGAGCACGTCATGGATGAAATTGAAGTGCCAGTTTTAGAAGCTGAAGAAGAACCTAACGCTTAATAATATTTAAAGACCCAAACGCAAAAAGGTTTGGGTCTTTTTTTAATGGCTAAAATAAAGTAAGACAATATAACTGAGCGTAATAAAAGGAACAAATCGCACACAAGTGACCCATTGCTTAGTCCATATAAACTGAATACCAATATAAGTTAAAGCACTAATTGAAGAAATAAATAATAACCATGGCATGGATTCAGCAGGAAGTGTGAGAGCTAAAATACTTAATAACTTTACGTCAGCTCCGCCGATCCAATGGGGTCTGAACGTTAAAATTAAACATAAACTAGTAAACAATAATAAGGCCGGCACCCACGCTAACCATAAGGTAAATAGAATCTGGCGAAAACTCCATAAACAAACGACCAATAATACCCACTGTAACTTATCCGGCACCCATCCATCTAACACATCACACCAACTCATAACAAATAAAATAAAAAAGATCGTCGCAAAACAACTCCATTGCTCCTTGGGTAAAATAAGTAAATAAAGAGCCATCACTCCAGCGCTTAATTCACTCCAAAAACAAATAGAGGGGATTTTAGCAGCGCAGTAAGAACATCTCCCGCGCCGCGTAAGATAGGAGATGATTGGAAATAAATCAACTAGATGCAAAATATGATGACAAGTTTCACATCTTGAACGGCGAGTCCATTCAAAAGGATAAGGACTAACCGACTGTTGGGCTAGCCATAATCCAAAGGACCCTAGACATGTTCCAATGATAAAGATAAGTAATTTAGACATAAAAAATCCCCTCCTACTTATAAGTTAGTAAAAAAGAGGGGATTCCATTTTTTTTATTTTAAATTAATGAAAAGGAACTTCGGGAAAGAGTTGTTTTAAGACTTCGTATCCGACATAACGCGGTGTTCCTTCGCCGACAAAACGGTGAATCCACATTGCCGGATTAAAGTTCGCTTCAATAATACCGTAAGGGTTCTCTTTACTTGGTGGCATTGTCCAGTCGCGTAAAATAAGGTCGATTCCGCAAAAGTTCGCTTCTAAAGCGTTCGCTGCTTTAATCGCAATGGCTTTAAATTCAGGATGAACTTCTTCGGTTCGATCAATTGATTTACCACCTGTAGAGACATTACTGTTAGCTCTTAAGTAAACAATTTCATCTTTTGAAGGCACGCTATCAAAGGTATAGCCTTGTTGAGCGAGTTGTAATCGCTCGGCTTCGCCTTTTTCTAAATAAGTCATCGGCGCAAAATGTTGCACCCCGCGAAGAGGGTGTTTGTTTTCTTCTTCGATGAGTTGATGGATCGTTGATTGACCATCACCTTTTACTTGAGCCGGTTGACGTTCAACGATTCCTTTAATGTCACCATTTTGAATATAAAAGCGTAGTTCAGTTCCTTCTAAAAACTCTTCAATAATGACATCTGTATCTTGCTTGAAGGCAAATCGAATCGCATCTTCGTAATCTTTTTGATCTGGTTTGTGGTGGAAAATAGTAATTCCTAAACCATAATTAGTGTTTTTAGGTTTCACAACGATGGCTTCGTCTTTTAATTGAGAGTAATGGTGAAGAGCTTGATCTAAGTTATTAAAGTTGACTCCTTGGGGGACATGAATCCCGACATCATTTAAAACTTTTTTCGTTGCGACTTTATCTTCCATGACAAAGTAACTAATTAAAGAATCTAAACGGGTCATGTTGCCGTTTTTGACAATTTCATTTTGGTCTTTATAAGATAAGCGCACTAAGTTTTCTGCTTCATCCAAGACTTCGATTTTAATTCCGTGACGCATAGCCTCTTTTAAAACATCTTGAGTCGATAGTTCAAAACCTTCAAAGCCGTGAAGTAAGTAAGGCTTATCTAAGTAAATTTCTTGGAATAAACGAGCTTGTTTTAAGCCAAAATGTAAAAATCCGTCGCTATTTTGAGCTTCTTTAACCACTCTTGCTGCTGGGGTTAGAGTGACGTCATGGATCATGGCTTCGTAGCCGTCGATAACTTGTTCTAACTCGCCTTTTTGTCCGCTTTGTTCATCAATGCCTTGAGCGACTTTTTTCATAGCGTCAAAAAGCATTTGTGCTTCATCTAAATAATTTAATGGAGCCAAAGGATCTTCTTCAGCAATTTCGCGGCTACGCTCATCACCTAAACGAACTCCATCTGCTTTAGCGTCTTCCATAAATAACAAGGTAATAATAAAGACTTTAACTAACTTCAACATTTCTTCACTCATACCGTAAGGAGAGAATGGGTCGATATCGAAGTTTCTAAATTCCACGTATTGGATCCCTTTGGTTAATAGATCGCGAGCTTCTTTTCCGCCCCGTAAACGTACATCGCGGTAAAGCTCTTTTTGTAAGGAGAGTTGTTTGCTAGAAACAGCATACTCTAAATCTTCGACAAAGGATTCTAACGTGTCGTAAGAAATTTTCACATCTTCTTTATTATTGTAGCCATAGCGACTTTGACGAATGGAACGCATGACGGTTTTATGAGGGTTACCGTATAATTCGGTCCCGTAAGTTGGGTCAACGTAAGGGCTAGCGCCTAATAAATAAGTAAGTAGCCAACGGTAACGATAGTAGTTACGAGATAAATGCATATATACTTCGTTATGACGATCAATATGGGTATCTTGATCGGGCATGCGACGTTTCATCACTTCCGGATTAATTTGAAAGTTGTAGTGAATACCTGAAAGTAGTTGCACGTCTTTACCGTAATATTTACCAATATACTCGCGGTACTCTCGTTCCTTTGGATCATCCAACTTGGCGACAGGAATGTCTGTACGCGGATTAGGAATGACAGCTGGCGTACTAAAGGGCCACAATAGTTCGTGGTGTTGTTGATTAGTTGTGGCGACAATTTGATGAGACGCTTTGAGCCAATTTAAAACTTCTTTAGGTTCAACAACCGGGGGTGTGATCAGCTCAACTTGCGCTTCGGCAAAATCTGTTTGAATATAAGGTTGTTGCGCTCTAGTGCCCCATTCAGGTGAGTGAGGGGTCTTGGCTAAATTACCATCTTGATCAATTCTTAATGCTTCACGTTCAATACCAATGGTACTGTTCCATAAATTAAATAAATCATCCCATTTAAAATAAGGGTGTGTTAAATTCATTCATTGTACCTCCTTAAGAAATACTCTTACCTTCATTATACATTAAGTAAGCGTAAATAGAGGTAAGATTGCTCATAGATAGGCAAATGAGATAAGAAATAGATTTAACGTTAAAATATTTTAATAAAAAACCTTGACAATATATATATATATATAATAGCTCCGACTAGATTCTATCTGGATCGAACAAAGGATAAAGGATGAATAGAATGACAAAAGATTTATTTAAAAAAGTTGTCTTAGGAGCAGCAATCGCAACTCCTCTAACAGCGGGCATGATGGCCGTATCAGCTGAAGAATTACCGGTAGACGCAGACGAAGAAATTACTTCATTAGACGTAGTAACCGAAGTGGATGCTGTTTCAGCAGACGAAGTAGATGCTTCAAAAGAAGATGGTGTCTTAGAAGACGAGACTGTTGTTGAAGAAGCAGTGCTAGCGAATGAAGTTTTAGGAGAAAGAGAGCCTGCAACAGATGATGGTGTGTTGGCAGGACCATACTATAGTGATGAAGTCAGTGTGTATGAGTACGTCAAAGAGTTAAGAAAAACAGAAAATCAAAAAGATGTCTTTTATGAAATAATTGAAGATGAGAATGATTCAAATAAACATTACATAAAACGTCATAAAGTAGATCTTAATGAAGTGAATGGACCTTTTGATACTATAGACGATGCCTATTACGAAGGTCGCGAATTATGGCAAACATTAGCGTATGCAAGTGCAAATACACATAATTTAGTTTATGATATTATTGAAAAAGGTGGTAAATACTACACACAACTCGTTGTTCCAGAATTCGAAGTGATTGAAAGTAATACTTCATATGTGGAAAGTCTGCAAGAGATGCTTGAAGAGCTAGCTTCTGGAGATAAATATAACGCCTATACTGAAGTTAGAGATGAAGACGGAGAAGTTGTAGGTTATGTTTTAAAAAGTGTTCAATCTAATTTAAATGATAACAATTATGAAGTTAGCTACGATGAGGATAAAGTCGTAGTAGAAGACTTTTCTATTCTCAAGCCTTCAGTAGTTTTGGTGAAGAATCCACTATTGACTGATGATGAACAAGTAACTGTAAAAGAAAGTAAATATGGATATACGACAGGTAGTTATCTCTTCTATAAATACCAAGATGGTTCTACAGATACTTCGTATAAAAATAGAGGTAGATGGGAAGACAGTGTACTTGAAATAATTCATGTGTCACCAGATTTTGTTCTTGAAGATGGTCTTTTCGGAGATAGAGAAGTAAAATGGTATAATCCAGATATTCCTGTAAGAGAGCAAGGACTTGTTCCAGAATATAGTTATGAATCGAGCTTTGAAGGCGAAAATCCTAAATATAGTTTAGATATGTTCAAACCTGAGTATGCTTTAGACTTTTTAGATAAAGAAGAATCCAAACCAGAGCAAGATAAAGAAGACGAACTATCACAACCAACTAAAGATCAAGTATCCGACACCATTACAGGCGAGAAGCCGAATAAAGGTCAAGTCTCTGACACCATTACAGGCGAGAAGCC
>NZ_FNEL01000034.1 GCF_900100125.1 Dolosicoccus paucivorans
TTTACCTTTTTGTCTTAGGCAATTTATCGAGACCTCAATGACGCCTTGATAGATCCAGTTATAGATTGTTTTAAATGATAATCTATTTTGATAGCAGCGTCCTACGATTTGTTCGGGAGACCAAGTTAATTCTAACTTTGTTTGAATATCTTGAATGAGCTCGGGCGTATGTTTAGGACGACGACCTTTGAGAGATTGATGCTCAGAAGCGTTATCTTGAGCCAATTGAGCATCGTAACAGGTTGACTTAACACGCTTGAGTTCTCGATAAATCGTCGAACGGTGACGCCCGATGGCTTCAGCAATTTGACTCGCTGTATAGCCTTCATGATAAAGTATTTCTATTTTTGAACGGTCTTCTATGGTAAGATGTTTGTAGCTCATAACAGGTCCTCCGTGTGTGTTTTTGTGGTTACTAACATTTTACACGAACCTGTTATGGGTTTTCTTGTTTGTCGCAATTAATTTTGCAATCTATCGTATAAAAAAGAGACGCTAACTAAAAAGTTAACGTCTCGTTACTTAATTAAGATAAAGTTTGTAACACTTTAATAGCAATGTCATTGGATAAAGTATAATAAATCTTAGTCCCTTGGCGATCGGCTTTAACGATCCCTGCTTCACGCATTTTGGAAATATGCTGTGAAACGGTAGATTGCGGAAGATCTAATCCTTCTTGGATAGCGCCGACGTTCATCTTTCCATTGCGATATAAAAATAACGCAATAGAAAAGCGAATAGGGTGTGATAATACTTTAATTACACTGACATGCTTTTGAATAAGTTGTGAATTCACATCAATCTTTTGCATGCTATCGCTCCATTCGATTCTTTTTCTCACTTAATCTAGTTTATCATAAATAAGAGATACTTCAATAACTCTAACGTGCAATTAGTTTAAAAAATGTATAAGATATGCCTATAACCCTATTAATTTCTACTTAAATGTGATCAACAAAAAACGAAAGAAGGTTATTCAATTATGACAAGTTTAGCTTTAAGACAAGAGGTTCCTTTAGAAGAAACGTGGGACTTATCTTTATTATTTGACGACCAACAAACTTATGAAAAAGCGGTTGAGCGACTCATTCAATTAGTTGAAGACTTTAACGCAACCTATGAAGGCGCATTAAATGACCTTTCTCTTTTAAAGCAATCTCTTTTTGATTATGAAACATTATCCGTCTTGTTTGCCCATGTGATGAATTACAGTCATCTCGCTTTAAGTGTCGACCGAATGGATTCACAGGTTGAAACCAATGCTTTACGAGGTCAAAAAATTCGCGAGCAATTAGATACAAAGCTTTCCTTTTATACAACAGAATTGGCTGTAGTACCTAAAGAAATAATCGACCAACTGTTAAAAGACGCCGACGCCAAAAAGTTTGCTCCGTTTGTCAAAGAGATCTTACGTCAAAGTAAACACCACCAATCAAAAGAAGTCGAAGAAGTCCTTAGTCAATTAAGCGGAACCCTTTATAGTAGTTACCCTTTATATGAAACGTTAAAGTTTGAAGACTTAACCTTCGATTCCTTTGAAGCTGATGGGAGGGTTTATGCCAACGACTTTTTAACTTTTGAAGGGGAGTTTGAAGGCCATCCAAGTGTCACTGTTCGTCATAAAGCTTGGCAATCCTTTCATGAAGGACTTGCTAAATATCAAAACACCGCCGGTATGAACTACATTAATCATGTCCAAATGGAGAAAAAGATGGCCACTTTACGAGGCTTTGATTCAGTCATTGATTATTTGTTGTTCCAACAACAAGTCATCCCTGAAGTGTACCACCGTCAAATTGATACATTAATGAAACACTTCAGTCCAGTGATGCAGCGTTATGCCACCCTCTTAAAGAAAAAGCTAGGACTTAATAAAATAACTTTAGCTGATATTAAAGCGAACTATACAACCGAAGATGTTCGCCATATTACGATTGAAGAAAGTCAAAAGATGGTCATGGAAGCTCTGCAACCTTTAGGTGAAGAATACCAGCAAATGATCCAACAAGCTTATGACGAGCGTTGGATTGATTTTGCGATGAACCAAACTAAAAGTACCGGTGGCTTTTGTGCCAGCATCCCTCAAGGACCGTCTTATATTTTATTAAATTGGACCGGATTAATGAGTGAAGTACTAACGTTAGTTCATGAATTCGGGCACGCAGGGCACTTCCAATGGATTTATGCCAACCAACCGGCTATTAATCCCGAACCGAGCCTTTACTTTATTGAAGCACCTTCTACAGCGAATGAAGTGATTGCGATGAATTATTTATTAAATCAACCTTTAAAAGATGCCGAAAAAGTCACCCTCATTGCAGACTTTGTTTCTAAAACTTATTTCCATAATATGGTCACCCATTTATTAGAAGCTGATTTCCAACGGAAAGTTTACGAAGCCTTAGACCGAGATGAAATACTCACCGTCCCTGATTTAAATCGTTTCTTTAAAGAAACACTACAAAGTTTTTGGCAAGATGCGGTTGAAATTAATGAAGGAGCTGAGTTAACGTGGATGAGACAACCCCATTATTTTATTGGTCTATATCCTTACACTTATTCAGCCGGTCTTACCATTGGAACCCAAGTCGGCGAAAAGATTGCTAGAGGGGATACAAAGGTTAAAGATCAATGGCTCGAAGTGCTTTCTTTAGGAGGAACCCGTTCGCCGATGGAACTTGCTAAGTTAGCAGGGGTGTCAATGGAGTCGGGTGAAGCGATTCTTTTTGCGATTGATTATGTCTCCCGCTTACTCGACCAACTGGAAGCCTGTGACGCAATACAGTAAAGAGTCGAATATTACGAAACAGTTACGAGAATTACATCCGTATCAATAGCCAATAACAATGTGGTAGAACCTCTTTTCTTTTAGAAAAAATGATGTAGGATAATGAATGAGCCTTTCAAGAAGAGGCTATTCTATTTTTACATAATTTAATTTTCAATTTAAAAGGAGTTCTTTTACCCCATGAAAAAATCATTTAAAATTGCAACAAGTACTTTATTATTAACAGGTATCGGCGCAAGCGTCGTTGTTCCGTCAGCCGCTTTAGCTCAAACACCATCTGAATGGACCCAACGTTCTGTCCAAGAGATTGCACAAGAAACAACCCAACAAGAAAACGGTGTTCGCTACTATAAAGTTCAATGGGGCGATACGTTATCAGGTATTGCTCAAGCTTTAGGAATGGAATTAGAAGAGTTAGTTCGTATTAACAATATTTCTAACCCTGATTTTATTTTAGCGGGAACCATTTTAGTATTCGATGCAGCAAATCATACTTTAACTGAAATCGATGAAGCAGGAAACTCAGCAGTTTATTCAACGCAAACAGGTGAAGCAGTTGTTGAAGAAGCACCCGTTTATGAAGCGGTACAAGAAGAAGCTTTCGTACCAGAAGTTGCTTTGTCATTACCTGTTGCTGAAGAAGAACCAACAACAATCATTGAAGAAGTTGAAGAATTCGAAACAAGTTTCGCACCTGTTCAAGAAGAACTTTCAATTGCAACAACCAATGATGTTGAAGAAACAATCATTGAAGACACTGCGACACAAGAAGTTGTTGTCGAAGAATCAATGGTCGAAGAAACAATTGAAGAAGTGGAAAACACGGTCGAAGTAAGCGAACCAGTAGTTGAAGAAACTGTTCAAGATGAAGTCGCTTCTTTAGAAGTTGAAGAAGTAACTGTTCCTGAAATCGAACCGGAAGTAACGCCTGAAGTACAACCAGAAGTTGTAGAAGAAGTTGCTGCTCCTGAAGTAGAATCAGCACCAGCTCCATCAGCCGACACATCAAATATGAGTGCTCGTGAAGCCTTTGATCATTTAGCTGCTCAAAAAGGTCTATCTCAAGCTGAAATCGATGGTTGGGCATACATCATTGAACGTGAATCAAATTGGGATCCACAAGCAACGAACGCTTCATCTGGAGCTTACGGTTTAGCTCAAAACATTGACCCGACGCGTTATGCGTCCCACGGTGATGACTGGGCAACAAACCCACACACTCAATTAGAGTGGATGTATGACTATATGAACGAACGTTACGGCTCAATCCAAGGCGCATTGGATTTCTGGAACGCTAATTATTGGTACTAAAATTAAATTAAACAAATTTAAAGCTCTTTAAACATCATTGTTTAAGGAGCTTTTTCTCTTAGTTCAATTTTTACGTGAAAATTGTTACAATATGGTATATCCAATATACTAAAGTCGTAAAGGAGATAAGAATAAAATGAAAACCAATGATTTAGTTAAAGGTGGCATTGTCGCCGCCATTTACATTGTCCTTACCTTATTAGTTGCTCCAGTAGCTTTTGGTCCGGTTCAATTTCGAATTTCAGAAGGATTAAACTTTCTAGGACTCTATAATCGTCGTTATATTATTGCGATTACGCTAGGGGTCTTTCTAGTTAATATGGCTAACGGTCCGATTGATATGGTAGTAGGAACCCTACATACCGTTCTTTCCTTAATACTAGGTCGTTATTTAGCTAAAAAAGTCACTGAACGTCAACAAAATTCTCATCGAATCACTCAATATGCTATTATGACGTTAGCGTTTTCTGTTATGATGTTTATTATTGCTTATATGCTTGTTTACTTACTTCATTTTGAAGAAGCATTTTGGTTTACTTATGGTACACTTTTTTTATCTGAACTGATTGCGATGGCTTTAGGAGCTTTTATTATGTTACCTTTAAGTGCGCGAATTGATTTTGAAGAATAGGAAGATGTCAGTGTTTAACAATGTAAACATAGGTTTATTTATTACCGGCGGCATTGCCAGTTACAAAATGGCGGAGTTAACTCGTCAATTCATTAAACAAGGAGCCAACGTTAAAGTGGCGATGACAAAAAGTGCAGCGGAATTTATTACGCCACTCACTTTCCAAGTGTTGACAAAACACGCCGTATTAGTGGATGTCTTTGACGAACATGAAGCCGAAAATGTTCAACACGTTCATATGGCGGATTGGTGCGACTTAGTGATCGTTGCGCCAGCTACGGCGAATATTTTAGCTAAAATGGCTTACGGTATCGCTGATGAAATTGTCTCAACCACCCTTTTAGCTACCACCGCCCCGCGACTGATTGTCCCGGCAATGAATGTTAATATGTACGAAAATCCTGCCACACAAAATTCCATCAAACAATTAAGACAGTATGGTTACACGGTGATGGAACCGGATACGGGCTTTCTTGCAGAAGGTTACAGTGGTAAAGGACGTCTGCCTGAGTTAGAACGGATTGTTGAAGAAGCCAATCTCGTCTACACTAAAAGTCATTTACCTCAAACTTTACAAGGTAAAAAAGTCTTAGTTTCAGCAGGAGGAACGGTCGAGCGTATCGACCCGGTTCGTTATATTTCTAACGACTCTTCCGGTCAAATGGGGTACGCAGTGGCTAAAGCAGCCGAAGAATTAGGCGCTGACGTCACCGTTATTTCTACGCGTCCTAATTTACCTGTGTCGCCTCATTGGGATGTTCATTATGTTGAAAGTGCGCGCCAGCTACAAGAACAAATGGCGTCCTTCTATGACGAAGCGGATTATGTAGTGATGGCAGCAGCGGTTAGTGATTACCGAGTTAAAAATCAACAAACCCAAAAAATGAAAAAAGAAGACCAACAAGAAGGGTTGACGCTAGAATTAGTGGAAAACCCAGACATTTTAAAAGGATTAGGCGAAAAGAAAACCCACCAAACACTCATTGGCTTTGCGGCAGAAACCCAAGATTTACTCGTTAACGCTAAAAATAAATTAGAACGCAAAAAAGCCGACTGGCTCATTGCCAATGATGTATCAAGAACCGATGCCGGGTTTAATGTATCAACTAACCAAGTGACCATTTTAGGAAAAGACGGCAGCCAAAAAGCACTTCCTTTATTATCAAAAGAAGATACCGCAAGGCAAATTTGGCAACACATTTTAACGCCATTAGAGGAGAAATAAACATGTTATTAAACGTTGAACAAGTGAATAGCGGGTACCGCCAAGTTCCTGTCATTCAAGATATTACCTTTTCGATTCAACCAGGAGAAATGGTAGGACTTATTGGACTAAACGGTGCGGGAAAGACGACGTTATTAAAAACCATTTTAGGTTTACTCACCCCGCAAAAAGGTCAAATTGAAATAGATGGGGCGACGATGATCACAGATCACGAAGCTTACGCCAGTCAAGTCGCTTACATCCCTGAAACCCCCGTATTGTATGAAGAGCTTACTTTAAAAGAGCACATTATGATGACGGCACTAGGGTATAACATTGACCCGGAGGAAGCGATGAGACGAGCAGAACCTTTATTAAAGCTGTTTCGTTTAGAACGTCAACTCAATTGGTTCCCGATTTACTTTTCTAAAGGGATGAAACAAAAGGTAATGATTATTTGTGCTTTAATTACTAAAGCGAAATTACTCATCGTCGATGAGCCTTTTATTGGGCTAGACCCTTTAGCGATCAATCACTTTAAACAATTACTTAAAGACTATACCCAATCCGGGGGGAGTGTGTTGTTTACCACGCATATTTTAAGTATTGCTCAAGAGTTATGTGATCGTTATTTAATTTTAAGTCATGGCAAGTTGATCGCCACCGGAACGTTAGATGAAGTATCAGTTGCTTTAGGGATGACCGCATCAACGGCAGATGATTTATATTTAGCTCTAGCTGAACGAGCGGAGGAAGAATAATGGATCCATCATTACTCAATTTATACCAAAAGCGACGTAAACAATGGGCAAAAGAAATCGGGCGTTACAGCCGTTTAATTTTAAATGATCATTTCTCCATTGTCTTATTTGTCGTTTTAGGTTTTGGTATCTTTTTCTATCAAGATCAGTTAGTTAAACTGCAAGTCGCCCTTCAAACACCCGGAGTTAAATATGGCTTGAAAGGATTATTAAGTGTGTTAGTCACGAGTTTGTTACTACTAGGACGACCCTTATGGTTTACAAAAACAGCGGACCAATCCTTTTTGTTTGCTAGAGGGCAAGCTTGGCAACCTTATTGGCTTAAAGGAACTTACTTAACTACATTTTTATGGAGTGTAGTCATTGCGGTGGGTCTTATCGTGTTAGCCCCTTTAATGCAATTGGTGAATCAGTGGACTTTAGGAGAAATGGGGCTATTTGGATTATGGGTGTTACTCGCTAAAACCGCGTATGAATTATTACGCTACTTATTGATTTATTACTCAAACCAACGCACTTTGGGGTTGACAGGGTTTTGTCTACTTCAACTGGTTTTAGCTTATCTTAGTATGAACCTATCCTTTAGAGGGTTAGTTGGCTTCATCGGACTTTATTTAATGGTTGTGCTATTAGTGCTCATGCAACTTAAAAAAGGAACCCAGCATCGGGTGGTTAATTTTAACGGAGTCATTGAAAGCGAAGAAAAGCGGCAAGCCCACTTTTACCGTTTTATTTCGGTCTTTGCAGATACGCCGCAACAACAAACAAGTATTAAGCCTCGTCCTTGGCTAGCGCCATTATTAGAACGCATGACTTACTTTAATCAATCCAGTCTAGCTTATTTATATTTAAGAGTCTTGATGCGCAGTACGAGTTACAGTAGTGTATGGCTACGTCTTTTATTATTTACTGGCGGATTAATGTTTTTGACCAATAATGCTTGGTTACTTATCGTTTTAGGTGTCCTTTGTTTAATCTTAACCGCACTGCAATTGATGCCTTTAATGCACGCTTACCGTCATCACCCCGGAGTTGCTTTAATCTCTAGTCAGACAAATAAAAGCTTAAAAGCCTTTCAATTAGTCTTAATGTTTGCTTTATGGGCGCAGCGAGTGGTGTTTATGATTATTTTTATTTACAAAGTACCTTTTGGATGGCCATTTATTTTAGCGTTAGCTAGTTGGATTGGAACTAGTTTATTACTAGCTTACGGTTACGCTCCTTATTGGTCTAAAAAACATCACTAAAAGAGGTGAAAAAATGAATCCATCTAATACGACAATTGCATTAACACAACAAGAACGAAAAGGATCTCCTTGGACGATCTTTTTGTGGTTTCCTGTTATTTTACTGATTGCCTTAATTTTACAAACTCTTTATATTATCGGGTTTGGTTGGATTGATGCTCTTATCGGCGGCATTCCTTCTTGGCTCGTTGTGCCAATTGAATTAAGTTCAGGAATCGTCTTTATTTTAGCCACTTGGTTTGTCGCTGGAACAATAGAAGAACGCTCCCTTAAAAGTTTAGGCTTTCATCGTTTGATGACGAAGGGATTATACATTAAGGGATGGCTCATCGGCATTGTTCTTGTCCTAGTGGTATACGGATTGAATGTATTGCTAGCAAGAGTAACCAGTCAGTGGAATCAGTGGCACACCCTTGCGATGATTTTATATGTGGTCGGTTTTGCGATTCAAGGACTTGGTGAAGAGGTATTGTGCCGAGGCTACTTAATGAATAATATTAGTAGCTACTGGGGTCCAGTTTGGGGAATTGTATTAAACTCTTTACTTTTTAGTTTACTGCACTTTTTTAACCCAGCTGTTTCTTTCATCGCTTTACTGAACGTCTTTTTAGCTGGCGTATTATTTTCTGTTATTTTCTATTATAATGACAGCATTTGGTTTGTCGGCGCCATCCACAGTGCTTGGAACTTTATGTTAGGGCCCGTATTAGGGATTCCTGTTTCAGGCAATGTGTTACCAAGTGCTTGGTTTATTACCCGTCTTCCTAAAGAAACGGTCCTTTGGCACGGAGGAGACTTTGGGTTTGAAGGTGGCCTTGTGGCGACGATCGTTCTTTTAATAGCCACGTTGAGTATCGTCTACTATTATGAAAAACATCAAAAATCTACTCGTCTTTAAAGTAAGCATTTGCTTATTTTAAAGGCGTTTTTTAGTGCGTTGTGTTGCTTTATAAAAGGATTTTTACTATAATTAAAATTATCTTAAAATAATAAAATGAGGAGGCTGTTTATGCATACATTAGTCTTACAAACGGACTTTGGTTTAATGGATGGCGCCGTCAGTGCGATGAAAGGAGTCGCTTGTCAAGTGCATCCGCAACTCACGGTGTCAGATTTAACCCATGACATTCCCCAATATGATATTTGGTCTGCTTCTTACCGTTTAATCCAAACCGTGGAATATTGGCCAAAGGGGACCGTATTTGTTTCGGTAGTAGACCCTGGGGTCGGCAGTCATCGCCGAAGTATTGCGGTTCGCTTAGTTACCGGGCAAGTGATTATTACACCGGATAACGGAACGATTAGTCATTTGCTTCATCAACAAAAGATTGAAGAGGTTCGCGAAATCGATGAGGTGGAAAGTCGCTTGCCTCACTCTCAAGAAAGTCATACTTTTCATGGCCGAGATATTTACGCTTATAACGGAGCACGTCTAGCATGTGGAGAAATTAGGTTCGAAGAGATTGGTTCTCTAGTCTCTCTTGAATCTTTAGAAACGTTGCCGATTAAAGATGCGGTACTTGAAGACAATACATTAAAAGGTATTATTGATATTTTAGATATTCGCTTTGGTTCGTTATGGACAAACATTCCTCTGTCCCTTGTTAAAGAATTAAATTTAGAAGCAGAGGACTATGTAATGGTCTTAATTAGCCATAAAGGCAAGCGTGTCTATCAAAACGTCATGCAATTTGTCCGCTCTTTTGCCCAAGTGGACGTCGGTGAGCCGTTAGTTTATATTAATTCATTAACTAATTTAGGTGTGGCAGTGAATCAAGATTCTTTTTCCAAGTTATATCACATAGGAATTGGGGTTGAATGGGAAATTGGGATAAAAAAAGTTGATGCTAAATTAGTGAAATTATATCAATAAGAAAGAAGGATTATGATGAAAAAACAACATCCAGTAACTCAAACCGTTGCGACAGCGATTGGAGCGGCGATCTTTTTCATTTTAATGAAATTTATTGCGATTCCTACGCCGATCCCTAACACGACGATTCAAGTCTCTTACGGTTTTTTAGCTTTATTTGCTGGAGTATTTGGTCCAGTTCCCGCTGCTTTAGCAGCTTTTATTGGGCATTATTTAACTGACGTGACAACTTATGGTCAAGCGTGGTTTGGTTGGATTGTCGCTTCCAGCTTTGTCGGATATGGTTTAGGTTATGTCTTACGAAACAACCAAATCGAACAAGGAATTGCTGATAATGCACTCTTTAAGCGCTTTATTGTTGGAGAAATTATTGTCAATGCTTTAGCATGGGCACTTATAGCGCCAATTTTAGATATGATTGTTTACCGCGAGCCTCAATTAAAACTTATTTTACAAGGTGGAGCGGCGACAATTCTTAATGCCATTGGGACTGGTGTGATCGGATGGATTTTAATTAAACTATACGCCAACACTCGAACTAAAAGTCGTAGTTTATCTAAAGATGACTAAAGCGGAAAGGAAGGAGGTTTTCCAGTGAAACCGATCATTTCATTTCGTGATTTTTCTTTTAGATACGATTCTCAAACCCAATCGACCTTAAAAAATATTACAGTTGATATTTATCCTGGGGAAAAAATTTTAATTTTAGGTCCTTCGGGCTCAGGAAAATCAACCTTTGGAAAATGTTTGAATGGACTCATTCCCCATGCTTTTATCGGCGAATGGTCTGGAGAATTAACTTTATTTAATGAAGACTTGTCTCATTGGTCGATTGACGACCTCTCCCGTTACGTCGGGACGGTCTTACAAGATACTTCTGCCCAGTTTGTTGGAATGACTGTTGCCGAAGATATGGCCTTTGCGTTAGAAAACGATGCGACGAGCCACTCAGTCATGCATGAAGCTGTACAGAATTGGGCAAGCCGAATACATCTATCTGATCTTTTAAATCAAGCGCCGGGTTCTTTATCAGGAGGACAAAAACAACGAGTTTCCATGTCGGGAGTCTTAATTGATTCCCCTCAAGTATTGTTATTTGATGAACCTCTAGCGAGTTTGGATCCCGCTTCTGGTTATGAGACGATGACTCTCATTGAAAAAATGCATCGTCAACTGGAGACGACAGTAATTATTATCGAGCACCGCCTTGAGGAAGTACTCTCTCAACCTGTTGATCGAGTATTACTGTTTGATGAAGGTCGGATTATTTTTGATGGAACGCCTAGACAATTGTTGTTATCAAATCATTTAATAGAAACTCACATTCGTGAGCCTTTATATATTTCCGCCCTAAAATATGCCGGAGTTAATTTAAATGAAGTGACTTCGTTAGAGTCACTTAGCCAACTAGAGCATCCTACTCTATGTGACCAACTGACGTCATGGAGCGAACAGATTGAAAGTGACCCACCAAGACAAAAGACAGCATCTCTATTAACTATCGAGAATATGTCTTTTAGTTATAAAAATACCGACTATCTAACTTTACAGTCGGTCAACTTAACGATCGAAGAAGGAGAAATGATCAGTCTTGTCGGCACCAACGGAGCAGGAAAGTCAACGTTAGCTAAAGTGATCGCTGGCTTTTTAACACCAACGCGCGGACAAATAATTTGGCGAGAAGAAAATATGACTCAGGATTCGATCAAACAGCGGGCCGAGCGCATTGGATATGTGATGCAAGATCCGAATCAAATGATTAGTCAACATTTAATTTTTGATGAAGTGGCTTTAGGGCTTCGTTTAAGAGGATACAGTGAAGAAGACGTAAAACAAAAAGTCTATGACACATTAAAAGTATGCGGATTGTATCCTTTTAGACACTGGCCGATTAATGCCTTGAGTTACGGACAGAAAAAGCGTGTTACGATCGCAGCGATTTTAGTGTTGAAGCCTGAACTACTCATTTTAGATGAACCAACAGCCGGGCAAGACTACTACCATTACACGGAATTTATGATGTTTATGAAAGAATTAAACCGCCAAGGGATGACAATTTTAATGATCACTCATGATATGCAATTGATGTTAGAGTATACCCAGCGTACGATTGTTATTCATGACGGGCAAGTGATTGGCGATGAGACACCTTTTGTTATTCTAGGTTCAAAAGAGTTAGTTGACAAAGCTTCTCTTCGAGAAACGAGTCTTTACACTTTAGCACGCCAATGTGGGGTGGAAGTGCCGGAAACTTTTGTCCAAAAGTTTATGACTTATGAAGAAAGGAAGCGAGAGAATGGATAAACAATTATTTGGTTACATTGATAAAAACACGCCCATTCATCGCATCAATTCCATTGCAAAATTGATTTTCTTTATTATCGCGACGGCGACTTTAATGTTCACTTATGATACGCGCTTTCTTTTAGGAATGAGTCTCTTTTCTTTAATCCTTTTAAAAGTGTCGCAAATTAAATGGCAAGACATTAAACTGTTTGTTTATTTAATCTTAGTATTTTCCGTTATGAATTTGTTAGCTGTGTATGTTGTCTCTCCTGAATACGGTGTTGAACTTTACGGAACAAGACACGTTTTATGGGAAGGATACGGCCGGTTTACATTGACAAAAGAACAATTATTTTACGAGTTTAATTTACTACTCAAATATCTTTCTACTGTGCCATTAATTTTAGTCTTTTTATTTACAACTAATCCGAGCGAATTTGCTTCAAGTTTTAATCGTATTGGCATTCCGTACAGGGTGGCCTATGCGATCTCGCTAACTTTACGTTATATTCCCGATATCCAAGAAGACTTTCTTGCGATTAAAAGTGCGCAAGACGCACGAGGAATTAGTGGGGAAGAAGACGAATCCTTTAAAGACAAAGCTCAATCCGTCGGCAGAATTTTAATACCTTTAATTATTTCAAGCTTTGAACGAATCGAAACTGTCTCCCATGCGATGATGTTGCGCCGCTTTGGAACCAAAAAGAAACGCACATGGTATGTAGAAA
The DNA here is from genome assembly GCF_900100125.1 of Dolosicoccus paucivorans. Taxonomy (GTDB): domain Bacteria; phylum Bacillota; class Bacilli; order Lactobacillales; family Aerococcaceae; genus Dolosicoccus; species Dolosicoccus paucivorans. The sequence goes on from NZ_FNEL01000034.1 coordinate 12,830, forward strand.
AACCTCTTAAAGGATCAGATTACGCTGTTATTGCTTGCGGTATAGGAGTTTTAGGACTTTTTACTTTAACACTTTATTTAAACAAACAACGCTTTTACAACCCTTTCTTATAATCTTTCTAAAGAAGTTTCTTGTTAAAAGGAACTTCTTTTTATTATCCGCCTTTTCATTTGTAACCAAAGTCAATTGACAGAACCCCCTTGAATAACACAGTATGTATGGTATGATAATAAATATAGACACAACATATAGTATTAAATTAAAAAAGGAGTGGAGGAGAGTGTTTAAAGAATCTCGTTTAACTTATTCAGCGGATCAACCTCATTTAGACATAACAATTGAAAAACGTGATGGGAGAATGGTGCGTTTCGATCGCAATACCCTCCAACAGTCGGTTAAAAAAGTCATGCCGACAGATCGCTCTAGCGCGGTAGATATTGTTAATGAAGTAATCCAAAAAATTGCTCAATCACACTTAACAGCACGACAATTACATACATTAGTTGAAGAAACGTTAAAAGAACATCAATTGAACGAAGCAGTCGTTAAGATGAATGCTTACCGTATGACTAAAGAAAAAGAGCGCGAAAATGCTCGCGACATTAACCACCGCATTCAAGACTTATTAAAAGAAAATGCGACCGTGGTGAATGAAAACGCCAATAAAGATAGCCGCGTCTTTAATACTCAACGCGACTTAACGGCAGGAGTCGTTGCTAAAGCGATCGGTCTACAAATGTTACCTCCTCATGTGGCTAACGCTCATGAAAAAGGGGACATTCATTATCACGACTTAGACTACCAACCTTATGCGCCGATGACGAACTGTAGTTTAATTGACTTTAAACAGATGTTTGAAGAAGGGTTCCAAATCGGAAACGCTGAAGTGGAGTCACCGCGTTCTATTCAAACAGCTGCTGCACAAATGGCTCAAATTATTGCTAACGTAGCTAGTTCCCAGTACGGAGGAACTAGTGCTAACCGGGTTGATGAAGTGTTAGCGCCTTACGCGGAAATTAACTTACAAAAAAACCGTGATCTTGCTAAAGAATGGATTGAAGATCCGGAAAAACAAGAAGAATTTGCCATCGAACGTACGAAAAAAGATATTTACGACGCGATGCAAAGTTTAGAATATGAAATTAATACGCTTTATACTTCCCAAGGTCAAACACCTTTTACAACTTTAGGGTTTGGTTTAGGAACAAACTGGATTGAACGGGAAATTCAAAAATCTATCTTAAAAGTACGTATCGGCGGAATTGGTAAAGAAAAAAGAACGGCCATTTTCCCTAAACTTGTTTTCACATTAAAGCGTGGTGTTAACTTAGAGCCGACGGATCCAAACTACGATATTAAACAATTAGCGTTAGAGTGCGCAACAAAGCGCATGTACCCGGACGTATTAATGTACGATAAGCTCGTTGAAATTACCGGTAGCTTTAAAGCGCCGATGGGGTGTCGTTCCTTTTTACAAGGTTGGACTGACGAAGAAGGCAGTGACGTTAGTGACGGCCGGATGAACTTAGGGGTCGTGACGTTAAACTTACCACGCATCGCCTTAGAATCTAAAGGCGACATGGAAGCGTTTTGGCATTTATTTAACGATCGCCTGCAAATTCAAGCCGACGCACTCCTTTACCGTATTGAACGAGTAAAAGAAGCCTTGCCAGAAAATGCTCCGATTTTATATCAACACGGAGCCTTTGGTAAACGACTAAGTTTAGACGATTCCGTCGATGAAGCCTTTAAAAATAAACGTGCGACTGCTTCTTTAGGTTACATTGGCCTTTATGAAGTCGCAACGGTCTTTTATGGACCCGATTGGGAGACCAACCCAGAAGCTAAAGCTTTTACAGTAAATATTTTAAAACAAATGAAGCAAAAAGCTGATGCTTTAGGGGACGAATACGGCTATCACTTTAGTGTTTACGGCACCCCCTCTGAATCTTTAACGGATCGTTTCTGTCGTATGGATCAAGAACGCTTTGGCGATGTGGAAGATATTACCGACAAAGGGTATTACACTAACTCATTCCACTATGATGTTCGTAAAAATCCAACCCCATTTGAAAAGTTAGACTTTGAAAAAGAGTACGCTCCGTTTACAGGTGGCGGGTTTATTCATTACTGTGAGTACCCAAATATGCGTCAAAATCCGAAAGCGTTAGAAGCAGTATGGGATTTTGCTTATGACCGAGTAGGGTATTTAGGAACGAATACGCCAATTGATCATTGTTATGAGTGTGGTTTTGATGGTGATTTTGATCCGACAGAACGTGGCTTTAAATGTCCACAATGTGGCAACACCAACCCAGAAACCTGTGACGTTGTTAAAAGAACGTGCGGTTATTTAGGTAACCCGCAACTAAGACCGATGGTTAAAGGTCGTCATAAAGAAATTACCTCTCGTGTGAAACATATGGCTCAAGAAGGTGAAAGTCTTGAGTAAAACTCACCGCCCGAAACGTCGCCCGCTAAATCCAGCTCCCGGTGAATGGAAAGCGGAAGACTGGTCTAGAGGTAAGATTGCCGACTACAAACCCTTTAACTTTGTGGACGGCGAAGGGGTTCGTTGTAGTATTTATGTCAGTGGCTGCTTGTTTGCATGTCCAGGCTGTTACAACAAAGCGATTCAAAACTTTAATTACGGCGTACCTTACACAGACGAATTAGAAGAACAAATTTTAATGGATTTAGGGGAAAGTTATTGCCAAGGCTTAACTCTTTTAGGCGGAGAGCCGATGTTAAATACACCGATTCTTTTACCCCTTGTTCAGAAAATGCGCCAACGTTATGGCGACACAAAAGATGTTTGGATGTGGAGTGGGTACACCTTTGAAGAGTTATTACAAGAAACTCCTGACAAGTTAGAATTATTAAAACTATCCGACGTCTTAGTGGACGGACGTTATGAACAAGACAAACGCGATTTAACCCTTCGTTTTAGAGGAAGTTCTAACCAGCGAATTATCGACATCCAACAAAGCTTAAAAGAAAATAAAGTCGTCTTATGGAACGACGGACGAAATGAATAGAGCCATAGCGCATACCTTTTTGGGTGTGCGCTTTTTTGTTGTGGACCAGGTAAAAAGTTTGCTATAGTTACAAGTAAGAAGAATGAAAGGGTGTTCATAAATCATGGAAATTAATATGGATTTATTGAAACGAATCACTGAAGTGAATGGCATTGCTGGTCACGAAGGACAAGTGCGCGAATTATTTAAAGAAGAAACAAAAGATTACGTCGACGACTTTTTACAAGACGGACTTGGGGGCATCTTTGGTCATAGCGTTGGAAATGAAGAGGGCCCACGCCTAATGTTAGCCGCTCATATGGATGAAGTCGGCTTTATGGTTCAACAAATTACAAAAGAAGGCTTTTTACACTTTATTCCTATTGGTGGTTGGTGGAACCAAGTGCTATTAAGCCAACAAGTAGAAGTTACTACTCGAGAGGGTAAAACTTACCGCGGCGTTATCGGTTCAAAACCGCCTCACATTTTAAAACCTGACGAGCGTAAACAACCGATGGATATTTCCAATATGTTCATTGATTTAGGCGCAAGCTCCAAAGAAGAAGTCGAAGCGTGGGGCATTCGCCAAGGCGATATGATTACTCCATACATTAAAACGGAACGATTAAATGACACGCCTTACCTTTTAGGTAAAGCTTGGGATGATCGCATTGGAGTTGCTGTAGCCATTGAAGTATTAAAATATGCTCATACTCATGGTCATGACAACATTCTTTACGCTGGCGCTAACGTACAAGAAGAAGTGGGATTAAGAGGAGCAAAAGGAGCCACTTATTCCATTAACCCGGATATTAGTTTAGCTTTAGACACGGGCATTGCTGGAGACACTCCAGGTATTACCGAAAAAGAAGCAGCCAGCCATTTAGGTAAAGGAGTCCAAATTTTATTCTTTGACTCATCCATGATCCCACACCGCGGGTTGCGTGATTTTGTCATTGATCTAGCTGAAAAAGAAAACATTCCTTATCAATTAGACAGTGTCGTTGGTGGCGGAACGGACGCCGGGTCACAACATCAAAGTTTAGGTGGCGTACCTTCATTAGCTATCGGTATTCCGGTTCGCTACTTACATACCCACGGTTCAGTGATTCATGAAGATGACTTTAAAAGTTATGTTCGTCTAGCCACCGCAATTGTTAAACATTTAGATAAAAAAGCTTACGAACAAATTATTCAAAACGGCTAACTTGAAGAAAGAAGGCGGACTTTATGAAAATTCAATGTATCGGCAGTGCCGGAGGATATCCTTCCATTGCTAATCCGACGACGAGTTACTTAGTAAGCGATGAAGCAGGCGAATTTCAACTATTGATTGATGCGGGAAGTGGTTCGGCGACTCAACTCCAACGTTATATGGATCCAGCGGATTTAAACGCCATCTGGGGATCTCACGATCACCCGGATCACGTGGCGGACTTGGGCATTTTTCAACACTTATTGATGTTACGACCACAAAAACCTAAAGTGGGAAGCGTCCCAATTTACTTACATCCAACGTCCAATCAATTCGACTATCTACTATCTAATGACCAAAATAAAGGAACCAGTCATTTAGTCCCTTATCAACCTGATAAGGTGTTAGACTTAGGACTCTTTAAAGCGACTTTTTGCCTAACAACTCACCCTGTCACTTGTTATGCTTTAAAATTATATGATCCACAAACAGAGAAAACCTTTGTTTATACAGCCGATTCTGCTTGGAACGATGACTTAGCTGAATTTGTTAAAGGAGTAGACACTCTTTTAATTGAATGTAACTTCCCAGCGGATCATCCCGAAAATAAGATTCATTACAACAGTACTCAAGTAGTAAAGATGGCGAAATTAAGTGGCGCTAAAACAGTGGTTGTAACCCACATCCCACCTTTATCTGACGATGAACAAATTATGACTGAAATAAGACAAGGGTTGGAAGATAAAGAAGTACTTCAAGCCCAACCCGGAGAAATTTATCACATATAAGGTAGAAAGTGAGTGATTAGATGTATTTTGTAGATAACCAAAACAACTATGATGCTAGTTTTAATATTGCTCTAGAAACTTATTTAGTAGAAAATCGTTTAGTTGATGAGCCGATTTTACTGTTTTATATTAATGACCCGTCCATTATTGTCGGTCGCAATCAAAATACGATGGAAGAAGTTAACCAACCTTATGTCGAAGAAAAAGGAATCCGAGTTGTTCGCCGCATGTCCGGCGGGGGAGCTGTGTACCATGATCGAGGCAACTTTTCATTTTGCTTCATTAAAGACGATGACGGCAGCTTTAGAGATTTTAACTCTTTTACAAAACCAGTCATTGAAGCACTCCATAAGATGGGGGCGACGGGTGCTAAACTAGAAGGGCGTAATGACTTACTCATTGATGGTAAGAAGTTTTCTGGGAATGCTATGTACGCTAAAGACGGACGAATGACAGCTCACGGAACGATTTTGTTTGATGCGGATTTAGATGAAGTAACCAATGCGTTAAAACCGAATAAAGATAAGATTGAATCAAAAGGGATTAAATCCATTCGCAGTCGTGTGACCAATATTAAACCCTTTGTCGATCCAAAGTATCAAGAATTATCGACAGAAGAATTTCGTGATTTGATTCTATTAGAAATCTTTGGTGTAAAAGATCGTCAAGATGTCCCTGAATTAAAATTGACCCAAGATGATTGGGACAAAGTCATGGAAATTCGCAAAGAACGCTTCAACAATTGGGAGTGGAATTATGGTTCTTCCCCTACTTTTGAAGTACAAAAGCAACGTAAGTTTCCTTTTGGTTTAGTCGACTTTCGCTTTAATGTGACTAAAGGACGCATCGAAGACATTAAAATTTATGGCGACTTTTTTGGTTTAGGAGATATTCAAGACGTGGAAAAAGCACTTATTGGCGTGAAATATACCCGTGAAGCTTTTGATGAAGCCTTTAAAGATATTGACGTCCATAAGTACTTTGGACAAGTAAGTCGCGAAGAGTTAATTCAATTATTGTTTGACGAAAGCAAGTAATCGCAAGGTTTCGCAAGGAAAATGTAATAAAATTTAAAAAAAGTAAAAAAAGTTGTTGACCCAAATGACAACCCATGCTATATTAGTAATTGTCCGATACGGACGGCCTACTTGTTAAGGTTTAGCACTGAAACAAAAAAGTTTCAAAAAGTGCTTGACCTAAAAAACAGAAAGTGCTATAGTATAGAAGTTGTCATTTGTGGCAACAAAATAAATTAAAAAAAGTGCTTGACAAGCCGATATGACTTATGATAAATTAATAAGCGTCGCTTGTTCAATGCGACTCACTTCCAAGTCAAAACTTTTTCAAAAAAGTCCTTGACATTCAAACCGGAAGTTGATAATATAGTTGATGTTGTCACTTAAGACAACACAACAAACATTGCTCATTGAAAACTGAACAAAGACACACCAAGAAGTGTAGGGTTTAAATAACCAAACAATTCAAGGGGAGCAGACCCCTTTAACAAACACAACAAAATCAACATGAGTCATTCAGACTGATGAAAGTAATTTTTCATGAGAGTTTGATCCTGGCTCAGGACGAACGCTGGCGGCATGCCTAATACATGCAAGTCGAACGCGACTGTATCACCGCCT
>NZ_FNEL01000029.1 GCF_900100125.1 Dolosicoccus paucivorans
ATGAAGACTTTCTTAAGGAAGTAACCTTCAAGCGAAATATCATTCCACGTAAATCTCTTAACTACTACACTCCCCTGGAGGTTTTCTTGGCCCATCTTTTGGATCAAACACCTGGATATTATGCCAACCACTTAAGAAATATGGTTTCATCAAGCACCTGACTCCTCAAGAGTCGCTAGCGCTTTTCCTCTTGACCAGCCAGGAGCTTGATGAAGGGAGTTGTTTAAGGTGGTTAGCACAAGTATGTCACCAAGTTCAATCACTCATAATATAGTGTAGAAATTTCTAACTTAAATTGACAATCGAGATTTTAAAAAACTCTTTAAAAACAATGGGTGGATCGTTTTTAAAGAGTGATATGTTAGAGATTAAATTGAAAAAATAAGACAGTTTGCCTTGTTTTTTAATAATAGAAAAAGTGTGAAACCCTTGAGGCTATGAGTGTCTGGAAGTGTCGAAAGGGCGGATTTCTGCTTCAATTTGTTTTCTTTGAGGTCTTAAAAAAGGAGGTAAAGACAAAGATTCACCTAATGTTTCATAGGGCTCATCAACCATAAAGCCTGGCCCATCGGTTGAAATTTCGATTAAAATATGACCTATTCTTGTATATAACGCTTCAAAGTAAAAACGATCAACAAGTCCTGAATGTTGTAGGCCAATATTATCATAATATACTTGCCAATGTTTAATCGCTTCGTGATCAGGAACTCTAAAGGCCACATGATGGACTTCACCATAACCTTGAAACCCTATTGGAGTGGCTTCGTCATGACGTACAATCATTTGAGCACCGTGACCGCCCTTTCCGACTTCTAAAAGGGTTTGTTGGGCGTTGCTATCAATCACACGAAAACGATAAATATCTTTCATTAATTGAATGAAATCATCGTAATAAGATACCGTAATTTCAATGGGCCCCAAACCATAAATCGCATATTCTGGAGGAACAGGACCTTCTTTCCAAGGAATTCCTCCCTCAACGCCTGTGTTATGCTCATCTGAAAAGAGGCGGTAAAGTTGACCATCTGAATCTTCAAAGGCAAGAGTTTTAGCGCCGTACATTTCTTCAATGGGTTCATATTTTACATCAAATGAATCAAAGCGTTTTTGATAATAATCTAAAGCTTTATCTGAAGGAACTCGCAATCCAATACGACTTATTTCATTCGTACCAGATATTCCTCTAGGAACTCCAATAAAATCAAAAAATGTTAAATCCGTTCCCGGTGAACCTTGGTCATCAGCAAAAAACGTATGGTAAGTTTGAATATCATCTTGGTTCACGGTCTTTTTTACAAGACGCATACTTAAAACTGCTGTTATAAATTGGTAAATTGTTTGAGAGTCACTCGCTATAGCCGTAACGTGGTGAATTCCAGTAATTGCGGATTTTTTCATTAATGATCCTCCTTTTTATCTCCCGTAATTTTATGTTAATGAATAGTCTAACATCGGACCGACAGGGACAATGCCATTTGGGTTAATGGTTGGGTGACTCCGGTAGTAGTGATGCTTAATATGATCCATAAAGACCGTTTCTTTAATCCCTGGAATATGATAAATTTGACGCGTATAACGCCATAAATTCGGGTAGTCAACGAGTTGACGAATATTACATTTAAAATGTCCCACATATACGGGATCAAATCGAATTAAAGTGGTCCATAAACGAATATCCGCTTCTGTGAATCTATTTCCTACTAAATATTCTCTATTTTCTAAATGAGCGTCGAGTTGATCTAATGCCTTGAATAAAGTCACCACTTCTTGAGCATACACTTCTTGCTTTGTCGCAAAGCCAGCTTTATAGACTCCGTTGTTGATTGCATCGTAAATGAATTCATTTATCTCATCGATTTCTCCAGCCCGCTCTTTTGGATAATAGTCACCTTCTTTGGCGCCAACGTCATCAAAGGCACTATTTAACATACGAATAATTTCAGAGGATTCATTATTAACGATTGTCTTTTGTTTTTTATCCCACAAAACGGGAACCGTGACGCGACCCGAATAATTCGGATCAGCTGCTGTATAGACTTGATGTAAGTAGGTTGCGTCATTTATAGCATCCGGAATCACGTGATCCCATTCTTTAAACGACCAACCCTCTTCTAACATTAAAGGATTAACAACAGAAATAGAGATCATCTCTTCTAAACCTTTTAAAGCTCTCATAATAAGTGTGCGGTGAGCCCAAGGACACGCATAAGAAACATATAAATGATAACGATTCTTTTCTGCTTTAAATCCACCTTTTCCAGTTGGACCTGCTGAACCGTCCTTTGTAATCCAGTTTCTAAATTGTGAGCGGCTTCTTTCAAACTTTCCACCCGTAGAATCCGTATCATACCACTTATCATGCCAAACGCCATCAATTAATAATCCCATAATCATTTCCTTTCTATTTTAATAGACTTGTCTATTAATTATTCATCTATAGAATAAAAGCTTCTGTCATGAAAGTCAAAAATATTGATTAGCCTTTAAATGACTTCATAAATCATATAAAGTTTAAAGTAAAAAAACCTGTTAACTAGTTGACTTCAGTCGAACTAATTAACAGGATGATAAAGTTAATATTATTCAAAAACAATAACCGGCATACCAATTTCAACTTGCTCGAAGACTTCAGCCATTACACCAGGAGGGGTATTAATACACCCTAAAGACCCTGATTGCATATAAGCGTTTTCTCCAAAGGTACTTTGCCAGTTCGCATCGTGAATTCCTTGTCCTGTGTCGTCAAAGGGAATCCAAAAGTCAACAGGTTGGACATAATCTCTTCCTGTACGAGGGTTGTATCCTTTTAAGTCAGCCGGCGTTTCTTTATCCCAAGCCGCATAAGCACCTGGAACAGTATCCGTTCCTGGTTGGCCCGTTACGATGGGTGTTTCAACGACGATTTCGCCATTTTTATAAACAAACATCATTTGGTTAGCCATGTCCACTTCAACATAACTATTACCAATATCGTTCCCATCGCCACTATAGCCCGTTCCTACAATATAAGGCTCACGCTTCACATCTTCGCCCTTTTGTAAATCTTGGACAATTTGAGCGGCTTCTTCTTCGCTATCAATCGACCATCCTAGAGTTCCTGCTGGAACTTCTACTGTCCCGCGTAATGTACTTTCAAAGGTACGAGATTTACCGAAAGTTGCGTATTGATCGTTTAAAGAGCGCACATATTCTTGGACGGCTTCTTGATCAATGGTAATTTGGTTACCGCCATCAAAGACAATAAATTCGGCAATTTCTTCTTTAGGAATTGTCACGTCATGATCTTGAATTTGAAGTGTAATTTTTGTATTTTCATAGCTTTCAATTTGATCCATGACCGTTTTAATTGATTCATCCTCTTCAGTAATCGCTGGCTTTTGGTAAGCTTGATTAATTTCTAAAGTGTCTTCTCCTTGTTGAATACCTTCTAAAATTAAATCATGAACTTCATCATAATCCAATTCATTTCCTTGTTTTTCTTTTTCAACGTAATAACCTCTTCCCGGTGCATACTCGATCGATGCATCTTGAGATGGGGTTCTTTCAACGTCATAAAAACCAATTTGTTCTAAAGAATTTTTCAATTGTTCTTCGTCAATTTGAACGGTTTCTAATAAGACGTTATCGTAATTCGTTGTATGGAATAACTCCAATGGCCAACGACGAGGATCTTGTTGTAAATAAAGACGTTCTAATACTTCTTTTGTATTTGCCTCAACGCCTGCTTCTCCCAATTTAAACGAGCCAATCTCTTGACCATTTTCCACAAGCTTTATTGTTTGTTCGTTTAAGTCGCTTGTTATTTTGTTTTGAGCTTCATCTAATGTCAGGTGACTAATGTCCATGGAGCCAAAATGTGTGTTGGCTTGGAAACGATTAGAATAATACCCGACACCCGCAAAATAGCCTGCGACTAATAATAGTATAACAACGAGTATTGAAATACCTATTTTTTTCTTCACTCATAACACCACCTATGTTGTTCTTAGTTCTATAAAATAATAACATATGAATGATAAGACTTGTATAATATTTGCTTATAATTGATTTGTCTATTAATTAGGATTGCTTTTACGAACCATTAACAGACCATCTCCTAGGGGGACAAGGCAGGACTGATGGGTGGAGTCGTTTAAAACAGTCTCTAATAACTCATTAAGTTTGCGGTGAATTTTACGAACCCGTTTAGGAATGTCGGCTTCATCATCTAAAACCGTTCCTCCTTGGAAGACATCGTCAATAATTAAAACGCCGCCTTCTTTTAATAACTTCATACAATAAGGATAAAACTCAATATATTTTGCCTTGGCACTGTCCATAAAGATCAAATCAAATTCGCCAGCTAAAGTCGGTAAAATATCAGCCGCATCGCCTTCTAAAAGAGTAATACGATCATCAATCCCTGCTTTTTTAAAGTTTTCCTTCGCACGATTGTACATCAAGTCATAGCGATCAATCGTCGTCAAGTGACCGTCCTCTTGTAAATGACGAGCCATGAGACTCGCAGAAAAACCAATGGCCGTTCCGATTTCTAATATATATTTAGGTTGAAGAGTAGCGGTAAAAAGATCGATAAACTTAGCTGTTTCATGGGGGATAACAGGAATCCCTCTTTCATTAGCATATCGTTGAATTTCTCCTACTGCACCTTCAAAAGGTAATTGAGCAGAACGCATATATTCAACAAGTTCTTTCATTACAACGGGACGATGCATCATTTCATTTAACATGTTATTCTCCTTTATTCGTTATTTTGTCATAATTATCTCATTTAGCTATATCCTAATTCGCCTATCCTTAGCGGCTATTCATTTATTAAGATGAGAATATAATGAGTTCAGGTTGCTATTTGGGTGCTTCTTTGATAAACTTTATTGGCTAAGTACATGTTAATGTTAAAAAGGAGCTCATATATGATCAGTGAATTAATGATTCCCAAGGAGCGTCTTATTTGTCTATCTGAAAACGATCACTGCGAGCACGCTCTTCAAATCATGGAAGATCACCATTTAAGAAGCGCGCCAATTTTAGACACATCTGGACGATTATACCGCGGGAATTTGTATCGTTACCATATTTATCGTTATTTTTTTCAACATCCTCATGAAAACCCTCGCGACGTGGGTGTGACACGGTTTTTAAAAAATACTTCTCGTGTCGTTCGGATTTCCGATTCCCTAACTAAACTATTGTTTCATTTACGGGATTTGCCTTACATTGCTGTTCTCGATGATGATAGCGCTTTCGAAGGGATTGTTGAACATCAAACGATGCTAAACTTCCTCTCTCAAGGCTTAAACATGCCAACAGCCGGTTATACACTCATTGTTCACGCACCGATTGAACGAAGAGCTATTCAACGGATCTTAAAAATCGTCACCAAATACTCCATCGTCAGCGCGATGACAACGATTAATGAAACAAGTTATACGAAAGAGCCTTACCTTTGCTTTGTATTACCTACCCAATTAGATCAAGCAAAACTCAACGGATTGATTCATCACTTAACTAAACGAAAATACACTGCTTATTACTACAAATTATTTTAAAAAAAGCGTGCGCCAAGTTTTAATAACTAGCGCGCGCTTTTATATTATTCTTTGTTTTCAGGATTGACTTCATGCATTTCGTTACGACGAAACATTTCAAAAAATGGGTTAGTTTTTATTTCTTCTGCCACAGTTGTTTGAGGACCGTGACCTGGGTAAAGAATATAATCTCCTGGTAAAGTGACAATATGTTCCGCAATTCCTTTAATTAACGGCACATACCCTCCGCCACCTAAATCTGTACGCCCAATACTTCCATTGAAGACAACGTCTCCGTTAATCGCGAATCCTTCCTCGTCAAAGAAATAAACGACGTGTCCGCTACTATGACCTGGAATAAATTCAATTCTAAAGGAAAAATCACCCACTGTATGTTGTCCCGACTCTGTCCACGTATGTTCTGCTGGACGAGCAGATACTTGTTGGGGATGGCGAGCGGATAAATTAAGTTCAGGATCATTTAAGTGATCTTTTTCAATGTCAGATACATAGACTTCAATGCCATAATGATCTCTCAACGCATCTACAGCACCAATATGATCGTAGTGAGTATGAGTAATTAAAATAGCTTGAGGCTTCCATTCATTTTGATCAATCCAACGAATTAAATCCTCAGCTTGAGCACCTGGGTCGAAAATAAGGGCATTTTTTTCATCGTTATAAACAACGTAGGTATTTTCTTGCCCTAACCCAACGGTTTGATGTGCAACGTTTAACATCTTCATCGCTCCTTTATATCAATTCTGCTTTAGTATAACACATTCCTTTTCAAATAAGAGGCCTAACGCTTTTCTTCGTAATCCAAATAAACGCGCTCGATACGCGGTCCTAAAGTTGCCAGCATTTCGTAACTGATCGTACCTGCTTCTTTGGCTAAACGACTCACTTCGTTGACTTTATGACCATTGGATCCAATAAGCGTTACAAGGGTCCCTACAGGCCAATTTTTCGGGATTTTCACCATCATTTGATCCATATTAATCGCTCCGACTACAGGACAAGATTGACCATTAATTAGAACATTTAAGTTTTGATAATGACGATGCCAACCGTCGCCGTAACCAATGGGGAGCGTAGCAATCCATTCGTCTTCTTCAGCAGTATAAGTGGCTCCATAACTAATGGAGTAACCCTTTTTTAGTCTTTTAACATGAACAATTTCTGTCATTAAAGAAAGAGCTGGCTTTAAAGGACGAGTCGGCGGCAATTGATCTTTGGGGTCGATTCCGTACATAGAAATGCCGTAGCGAACGATAGTAGAAAAAGGAGGACGTTTTTGCCACCAGCCCATAGCAGTATTGCTGTAGTGACGCTCTTTGACACTTTCAGGTAAATGTTTAAGAAAATCAACCCAGCGATCCCATTGAGTATCGATATAACTCTCCTCGCCACCTCCTGCGGTCGCAAAATGAGTAAAGGCCCCTTCCCAATGAGCCCAAGGATAGCGCTGAATATCTTTTTTGAAGACGTCTAATTCTTCAATCGTTTGTAAGCCGATACGCCCCATCCCGGTATCTAACGCTAAGTGGAAGGTGAGCTGTTGATCTTCTAAGACGCTTAATTGGCCTGTTTGTTCTAACTGACGATAAGCTATTGCAAAGAAATCAATATCACTCACTGTTAAGGTTAAATCATAATAAATCACTTCAGCAATTCCTCGAGGGTCTGTTAAACCTAAAATAAGAATCGGCAACTTAGTCATTCCTGCTTTTCTTAATTCGATTCCCTCATCTACTGTTGCAACGGCTAAGCCGTCTACCCCTGCTTTTTCAGCTGCTTTTCCTACTTCCACAGCACCGTGGCCATAAGCGTTGGCTTTAATGACCGCGTATATTTTTTGATCCGTTGTTAATTCCTCTTGCATCAAACAAATATTATAACGAATCGCTGCTAAATCAATAATGGCTTGAGTCGGTCGATGTTGACTTGGTCGAATCATTATTCCATTCCTTTCTGTGCGAGAAATTGATGCCATTGCTTTTCAATCACTTCTTCAGAGAGTTCAAACAATACAACAGCTGTCGCGTATTCTTTACAGTGACTAATTGAAACTTGAGCTCCTTTTACAATCGGGCCGTCTAAGATAATAGGTCGCCCTTGGTCATTGGGCAAAATAGTAATGTCGCTAAACTTCAAACGACCAATTCCCGTGCCCATCGCTTTAGCATAAGCTTCTTTTGCACTAAAGCGTCCTGCTAGGAAATTAAGTTGACTGACTGGAGCAAGGGTTTTAAAGTGTTCAAGCTCTTGCGCACTTAAAATACGGTCTTTAAAACGTTCGTTATTAGCGTGCGCTGCTTGAATACGACTAATCTCAATAATATCCGTTCCAATCCTCACAGTCATTTCCTCCTATAGACTACTTTTTACGGTGAATTTTAAAAGCTCGTTTAGATGAACGTCCTTTATTATGCGAACGATTCGATGAACGATTTCTACGCTGACCGTGCCCGCCACGTTTATGTCCGCCACGCTGGCGATTTGGACGACGCCCGCCACGTTTATTGCTTTTTGATTGAGGTAGAGGTCTTTGAGGTGAAATAGACACTTCAATTTGCGTATTATCAGTAATAATTTGATTTAATAGAGCAGCAACTAAATCGGTTGTTTCATAATGTTCTAACAACATTTGTGCGGTTTGTTTGTAACTATCGACTTCTTGAGAAGATAATGTTCGGTTTAATTCATCAATCAGTTGTTGAACTTGACCTTGAGCAGCTTCTTGTGAAGTGGGTGGACGAAGAGGTGACATTTGTTTGCGAGTCAATTGTTCAATTGTTCTTAAGTAATCCATTTCTTGCGGTGTTACAAAAGTAATTGACTCTCCTTCTTTTCCTGCACGTCCAGTTCGCCCAATACGGTGAACATAACTTTCAGGATCTTGCGTCACGTCATAGTTATAAACGTGGGTGACGCCAGAAATATCTAATCCTCTTGCAGCCACATCTGTTGCTACAAGAAGCTCCACAGTACCTTTTCTAAATTCGCGAATCACTTGCGTTCGTTTTTGTTGTGGAATATCACCATGGATCACTTCCGCATCAAAACCGCGAACATTTAATGCACGACCAATCTCATCGACACGACGCTTTGTTCTTGCAAAGACGATGGCCTGTTTTGGCGCTTGAACGTCTAATAAACGGGTGAGGACATCAAACTTTTCGTTATCTTTTAATTTAACATAATATTGATCGATTAAATCAGAAGTCATAACGGTTGCTTTGACTTTAACATGCTCAGGATCTTTTAAAAACTGATCCGCTAAACGACGAATTTCCGGCGGCATTGTCGCTGAAAATAAGAGGGTTTGACGAGTCTGCGGGGTATGTTTAATAATCGCTCGAATATCCTCAATAAAGCCCATATTTAACATTTCATCCGCTTCATCTAAAACAAGGGTTTGTAAGTGATCAAGCTTTAAAACACGACGATTCATTAAATCTAAAATACGCCCTGGAGTTCCGACAATAATTTGCGGAGCGTTTCGTTTAATTCGTTCAATTTGACGTCCAATAGGACTGCCACCAAATACTGGGTACACTCTTGCGCGTTGACCTTTTCCAAGTTTAAAAATTTCTTCTTGCACTTGAATCGCCAATTCTCGCGTTGGAGCTACGACCAGTCCTTGAACGTTTTTATCTTGTAAGTCTAATTTGTTTAACATCGGCAATCCAAAAGCGGCTGTTTTACCTGTTCCGGTTTGAGCTTGGCCGATTAAGTCTTTTCCTTCAAGAGCTAACCCAATCGATTGTCTTTGAATAGGGGTTGGCTCTTCAAAGCCCATTTCTTCTAAAGAGCGTTGAATTGGAGTAATTAAGTTTAAATCTGTAAATTTCAAATATATTCCTCATTTTCTAAATAATTAGACCGTTGCTTTACCTGTTAAGGCAGTGACTACTTGGAGTAAATCTGTTCCAAAGCTTGATTTGATTAAGATCATATCTTCAGATCGAATTTCTTGTTGTAGTTCGCTAATTAAACGGTCATGGTTTTCTTTTTCATAATATAAAGTATCAAGTGAGTAGACGTCTTTGAGCGCTTCGTATAAAACTTTCATTTCTGGACCGAACAAATAAACGCGCTGAATCGCCTCAGGATGAATCCATTCTGCTAATTGTTGGTGATAGGTCTTACTTTTAGCACCTAACTCGCGAATGTCTCCTAAAACGACAATACGTCGACTGGAATTGTCGATAGGTAGACTAGAAAAGGTCTTTAAAACAGCTTTCATTGACGTTGGACTTGCGTTATAAGCATCATTCAGTACCTTTGCTCCATTGGCCGTTTCCAACCATTCTAAGCGGTTTTTGGTCAACTGGAACTGAGAAAGTTTAAAAATCGCTTGTTCCATCGGCACATCTAATTCTCTAGCTATACTTAAAGCAATTAACGCATTGGTTACGTTATATGATCCTAAAACAGGAATCGAACAGACCACTTGAGTATCTAAATTCGTTTTGAAGTAAGTTTGAGTTGCTTCTTCTACTAAATCATAAGCATAGACATCACTTTGTTTGCTTAAACCAAAGGTTAAACTGTGTGCCTTGGAGTGGTTTTGTAATAGCGACTCGTTTTGAGGGTAAATAAACAAACCGTCTTCTTTTAGTCCCTTTAAAATTTCTAATTTTGCTTTTGCGATCCCTTCGCGGCTTCCTAAATGTTCTAAATGACTCTCACCAATCAGTGTAATGACCGCAATATCTGGCTTAGCAATTAAAGATAGCTCTTCAATTTCTCCGTAGCCACTCATGCCCATTTCTAAGACAATGATGTCTGTTTCTTCAGGCATGGTTAAAATCGTATAAGGTAAACCAATTTCATTATTGTAGTTACCTTGGGTTTTGTGCACTTTATAGCGCGTTTGAAGCACCTCTGCCGTCATATCTTTAGTGGTCGTCTTACCGTTACTACCTGTAATTCCAATAACGGTGGGATTAATTAAGTCGCGGTAGAAAACAGCTAGTTGCTGAAAAGCTTTTAAAGTATCCTCTACTTGAATGACGTGTAGATCTTCTACCAGCGCTTCTTCTATTGGGTTTGACCACAAGCATGCGGTCGCTCCTTGGTCAATCGCTTTTTGAATGTACGTATGACCATCCGTCGCTCCTCCTGTTAAAGGTACAAATAAATCACCTGGTTGAATGCGACGAGAATCAAACTCTACCCCGCTGATCATCTTTGAAGAGTTCGCCGATTCATATAAAGTTCCGCCTGTTGCTTCGACAAGTTGTTGTATCGTTAATTCTTTCATTTTTCCATCCTCATATTTCAATAATACTAAAAGCGCACCTTGATGAATAAGATGCGCTTTTTATCTTATTTAATGTTGGGTTGTTGTAATTCTTGGCGAGCTTGATGTTGTCTAAGCGCAAGTTGAATCAATTCTTCAACAAGGTCGCGAAAACTTAACCCTGTATGTCGCCAAAGCTCAGGATACATACTAAACTTAGTAAATCCTGGCATCGTATTAATTTCATTAATATAAATATCGTGGTTTGACGTTACAAAAAAGTCCACTCGCGATAAGCCACTTCCATCAATGGCTTGAAAAGCTTGAAGAGCATACTTTTGAATCTTATCAGTCACTGCTTCTGGCAATTGAACAGGAATTTCCATCGTTACTGTATTATTGATATATTTTTGATCATAATCGTAAAACTGGGCGTCTTTTACGAGACGTCCTACAACGCTGACTGATAAATCATCGTTACCTAATACCGCAACTTCACATTCGTCTGCAGTAATCCCTTGTTCAACTACGATACGTGAGTCATAAATTAAAGCTTCCAATACAGCTTCAATTAATTCTTCTTGGTTCTCCGCACAAGAAATACCCACACTTGAACCCATGTTTGCTGGCTTAACAAATAAAGGGTAAAGCAAGTTACCTTCACACTTTTGAATCCAAGATTCTTGATCTTCTTGCCATTGGCGGCGATTAAATGCAACATAAGGAACTTGAGGAAGACCCGCCTTTTCAAATAATTGTTTACTGATAATTTTGTCCATACCACATGCGCTAGCCGTGACACCTGATCCGACGTAAGGTAAATTGAGCACTTCTAAAAAGCCTTGAATAGTGCCGTCTTCGCCGTTAGGTCCATGTAAAACAGGAAAAACAACGGTGTCAACTTCAGCAAGCTCTCCAGGGTTCGCCATGCGTTCTAAAGTAAGCCCTTCTAGATCTTCAACTTGATTTAAAGGCTCATTTAAAAGATCGCCTTTTAACCATTGACCTTCTTTAGTAATAAAAATGGGTTGAACAGTGTACCCACCTTCTAACGCAGCATTTGCAACATTAAAGGCAGATAATATGGACACTTCGTGCTCTGCGCTTTGTCCTCCATATAAAATCGTTACATTCATTCGCCTTATCTCCTTAAAATATTAATTTTCATTTAAATTAAGTAGCCAACTTTGTGCTCTCACATCGTAACTGATCATACCTACTTGGTCATTTTGAGGTTGATGACGACTTAAAAGAGTTAAATCATCTTCAATAACAAATAACGGAATCGACCACACATCATTTGTCACTTGAGGCTGTGTAAAGCCAATTTTTAAACCATTTTGAAATAATGGCAATAATTCTTCAGCTTTATCAAGTGGAAAAGAGGTTACAGGAGTCCGTCGTTGAAACAGCATCGAACGATTGCCGTTAATACTATCATACATTTGTTCTTGCATAACTCGCGCAAAACGAGCAAAGAAATGATTCACATGACGATAGTATACTTTATTCAATCCATTAGGTAATGTCAAGTAGACATAATTGTTTTGAAGCTTGTAGAAAAAAGCTGACCGTAAACTCATCGATGAGTGGAATAAATAAAGTAACTCAGCAATCTCTTCAGGCGTCAATTCATGCATCATTTCGATGGTTTCAAAATCAATCCAATTAGACATACGTAAATGTTCTGCGTTCACGTAATTCATATAGCGAACCACTTCATCTTGACCTCGAAGAATTTTAAAGTTTGTCGGCACATCAAAGCGTCCAAAATTAGTCGGCGCTTCAGCTAAAATTAAGTTATTAGGCAACTCTTCCGGTGCAAAGTCATCTTTTTGTAAATTTACGCCCCGCGTCATAATATAGTTTGAAACGGTGTCATAATGAATATATAAGTTGATACGTCCCATTGTAACCTCCTTTCATCTACTAAAAATCATTAGTCTGTGTGATTTATTTTACTCTTTAATACAAAAACGAAAGAGAGCCTCGATAATTAAGTTTTAAAAGCTGACTTGAGGAACTTGACGATCTTCCGCAGGTGTTTCTAAGAAAGGTTTAACGTCAAAGTGATGAACGTTAGCGACAATATTCACTGGGAATGTTTGAACCCGTGTATTGTATTGACCAATACTTGAGTTATACAGTTGACGTGCTTTTGCGATGCGGTTTTCTGTTTCGCTTAACTCACGTTGCAATTCCATGAAATTAGCATTTGCTTTAAGTTCTGGATAACTTTCCGCAACAGCTAACAATCTAGATAAAGCACTTGTTAATTGATTTGACACTTGGTTAATTTGTTCTGGTGTGGCATCAGGAGATAATTGAATCAATTGTTGACGAGCTTTTGTCACCGCTTCTAGCGTTTCTCGCTCATGATTCGTATATCCTTTAACTGTTTCAACTAAGTTAGGAATTAAATCATTTCGGCGTTGTAATTGCACGTCGATTTGACTGAAGCTTTCTTCTGCCCAAGTTCTTAGTTTGATTAAGCTGTTATAAATGCTGGCCCATCCTAATCCAATGACTAGCAATATACCGATAATAATTAAAAGAGTCATTTTTTTCACTTCCTTTGGTCATTCTTGTAGCACTTATCTATTATAACATATCTCGCCTTATTTCATCACTATTTATATAAGCTTTTAACTAGCTCAAATGCTTGTTGTTGAATATTAATAATAGAGTTGTTTTGATACATCGGTCCGTCAATTAACAAACCGTGTAAATGCAATCCTTTAGCTTCTCCTAAAAGAGAAGATAAACTGTGATAAAAAGGAGACACAAAAGATAATCCACCTTGATAGTCTAATGTAGCCAAATGATCATTTAAAAGTTGGCTCGCTAAAAATCCTTTCTCCAACGCTGTTTCATGCGTTAAACTCATACCCGTCGCATTAAACACCCAATCAATAGACAATGTTTTACTGTCTTCAAAGACGACTTCTAACTGCTCTTTATTCTTTTTGCCGACTGTTTTGACCTCTGTTAACAACTCAAGACGACCTTCATCAACATAAGTTAATAAGTCCTTTGCAGAAATTTTTGGCATTGGATTACGTACGTGTCCAATGACCTGGTCATATTTATCTTTAAACTGTTTGCGGTCGCGTTCAGACATAATCGGCCATGCCGTTGCTAAAAGAGTTCGTACAAGCTCAGAAAAAATCTGTGTCATAATGCCTACTGCTTTAGAATGTTCCATGCTTGCTTTAAGCCCTTCTAAACCCGGCTGATAACACTCTTTTAAAAAGTCATTATAACTTAAACCATGGTAAGCAATTTCTTTATGCAATAACTCTTCCACCCATTCAAAGGTTGGATTAGCTTGTCTTTTAGCATTATTCTCAGTCAAATATTTAAAAGAGAGCTTTTCGCTTTCATCCCCACGTATTAAAGGAAATTGATTCGAACGAGAGAATAAATAAACTTTGTCTAATTGGCGTGTATTCATTAAATACTTAACCACATCAATACCTGTTAAGCCCAAACCAATGACTAAAGCACGATCCGACGGTTGAATGGCTTGAGGTAATTCAGTCAACGGATATACCGTTTTAACAAATTGAGCGTGCCCTTCCAATTGATAAAAATCCGGATTGGGCATCTCTCCCGTACAGACATGAACTCGGTCAAATAGAGGAAGGGGTTGACTAGGCTCTTCCAAAATAAGTTGCCATTTGTTTTGGGTAAATTGAATACGCTGGACTTTATGATAGTAGCAAGTTACCGGTAATTTTTGAGTAACGGCTTTTAAGTAGTCTTTCATATAGCTGCCAAATGCATAGCGGGTTTCATAAGTTGGAATTTCATCTTGGCGGTCTTCTAACCAATGACGAAACCCGTACCTATCATTGTTTAAATCTTGTGTATGAACACTTAATGTATCTGTTTTAGAATTTAAAAGAGCTTCTTTGGCTGGATCTCTAAAAGGTAAACCCCGTCCAAAGCTTTCCTTTGTATCAAAGCAGTGAAACGTTACGTCTTCTAGTTGCTGAGAAGACAAATGGGCTCGGTAAGCATTTAATACCCCTACCCCAGCGACCCCCATGCCAATAATTGCGATATGTTGCATTAAAATCTCCTTTTCTAATTTGCTTTCTTACGTTTATTTTAGCAAATTTAAACACAAAAAACTCCCCTTCCCTTGTAATTAAAAGGGAAAAGGAGTCTTCAATTAATTTTCATCTAAATGAAAAGGATTGTCTGTAAATAAATTGTCTATTTCAATGAATTCGATTTCTGCTGGATCGCTTGATGACCCGTTATACCATTGTCCTTCAACTAATTGGTCAAATTCATCTTCTGTATAAGTAGTTGAAGTGTCACCGTCAATGACAAACGGCGCACTCGGGTGAGAATCCGCATCAAATAGGTAATCGCCCACTTGTTCTAGACTAATTCCATCTTCTGCAATACGGTAAGTGTCATACTTTGTAAGGGTCGCTCCACCACTTAACTGTTGGTGAATTAAACTGTCTTTCGTAATCAACAATTGACTTCGTTCAGTAAAAGGTGTTTCTACCTCTTCAAGCAATACGACCGTTGCTTCTTCTAAATCATAAGTATAGATTTGGCGTGCGCTATCATTTTCAGCAATGATTAGCTCTGGAATACCATTTTCATCAATGTCATAAAGAGCATAATTAAATGATGCGGGATAATTCGAACTAATTAATGATTTAATGCTTTCGTCATATACTTCTTCTAAAGTTTTTAAATATGCTTCTTGTATCATGGCTTCTTGGGATGCATCTAGTTCAATTTGACCTTCCTGCCCTTGAACGGTAAATAAAGACTGAATAAATAACGTAGTGATAAATAAGCAAGTAAGTAAGTTAACTGTTTTTTGAAATGTTTGTTTCATTGATATCTCCTTCAATTATTTTATAGATTCATTAGTTTTTCTTTATACATCGGTTTAGAAGATTCAGCCGGGCCATCGTAGATTAAGTCACCGTCACTTTTGAGCTGAACGGTTCCTTCTAAATAAGCTGCCGTTTCTTCCATCACTTGTTGGAAGTGCGCTTGTAAGCGATCTACTACCGGAATAACGTGCCCGACTTGTGCTTCAATGTCTTCTTTCAACCTTACGAGTTCACTGTACGTATTATTATCAAGAGTGACTGAAAATTGATAAGGAGCAGGGTCAGGCTTTATTACTTCTAAGACAGCGTTTAAGTAATCAAAATGAGCTTTTCTCGCCTCGTTACCTAACTCTTCTGTTTCATAATTAGCTGGGTCGTGAACTTCCCGACGAAATTGTTCAGATATTGTTTGTTCAATGTCCATTTCATTGTTTCCAATAGGTCCACGTCCAATCAACTCTTCTAAGAGTGTTTTAGCAGATACTTTTTCTACTTGGAATTTATTAGAAAATCCTATCGTATCGTCCTTATCTGATAACACTTTAACCTTTGTATCGATCGAGTAACGCCCATCCACGGCCGTATCCTCGATGTAAAATAACATACCTACTTCTTGATCTTCTGTAATACGCAAAAAGTTTAAACCACTTGTTCCGTGATCAACTAAAGTGGATGTATATTCGCCGACGAAATCTTGTACATTCGCCATCCCTATTAAAGGCATCTGCACTAATATCATTAGCACCGCGACAAACGCAATACCCCAACGACTAAATTTCCTCTTCACTACACTTCTCCTTTTTTATTGTGATCCTTATTACTTTTTAATCGATATATAACAATAATTATATACAAAGAAAATAAAAAAGCCACCTTCTTTTGAAAGGTGACTGGAAATCAATTATTCTGTAAATCCGAATTTTTTGTTGAAACGATCCACACGTCCGTCGGCTTGAGTGAATTTTTGACGACCTGTGTAGAATGGGTGTGAGTCTGAAGAAATCTCAACACGGATTAATGGGTATTCGTTCCCATCTTCCCACTCAACTGTTTCGTCTGACGTACGAGTTGAACCACTTAAAAACATTTTACCAGTAGATGTGTCCATAAACACAACACGGTGATATTCTGGATGAATTCCTTGTTTCATTGTATTTAACTCCTTTTCTGCCCTAATTTGTCTGCCAAACTAGAGTTATTTCTTGCGCTTTGTGCAACACAAGAATAATAGCATGTAATAGCTAAAAATGCAAAGATTTTTCAGAAATTTTAATAACTTTTTGTAATTTATACTTCATCGGTTAAGTCGGCTAATTTTACGGGGATCATTTTTTGTAAGTCACTTAACGTCATCGCCACTTGGTAGCCTCTTTTACCGGCACTGAAATGAATTTGATCTTGGTCTTTAGCTGTTTGATGAATCCATGTTTTAAACCGTTTTTTCATCCCAATAGGAGAACACCCGCCGTGCACATATCCGGTTAATGGTTCTAAATCTTTAGCTAAAATCATATGAATGTTTTTCTCGCCCACCACTTTAGCTGCTTTTTTTAAATTTAACGTCTGAGCCACAGGAATCATAAAAACATAATGTTCTTTTGATTTACCTTCTGTTACGAGAGTTTTGTAAGTTTTACTTGCATCCACTCCAACAGACTCTGCCATTTCCACACCGCTTTTAATGTGATCTCCCTTTTCTTCATCAATAAATACTTCATAGGATATTTTCTTTTGGTCCAGTTGTCGCATCACATTTGTTTTATCCATTTACATCAACTCCTGCACT
Organism: Dolosicoccus paucivorans; assembly: GCF_900100125.1. Classification (GTDB taxonomy): domain Bacteria; phylum Bacillota; class Bacilli; order Lactobacillales; family Aerococcaceae; genus Dolosicoccus; species Dolosicoccus paucivorans. Next base: position 17,434 of record NZ_FNEL01000029.1, read on the forward strand.
TTACTAAAAACATGATTGATGGAATCTTGGAAGACTAATGTATTAGCTGGTAGAGTTGCGATCGGTGTTTTATTAATTAATACAAGCTGTGATCCGTTAAAGTAATTAACTAAACCAGCTGCGGGATAAACGATTAAAGAAGTTCCTAAAACAACCAATAGATCAGCTTTTCTAATTTGTTCGATCGCATAATCCAATGTCTCCATTGGTAAACCTTCTTGATACAACACCACTCTTGGACGTACAATCCCGTTATCATCAACACAACGAGGAATTCCCTCCTCATCTCGGTTTAATTCATCTACTGAATAATGACGCCCGCAAGTAAGACAGTAGTTATCTAAGACGGTTCCGTGAAGTTCTAAGACATTTGTACTGCCGGCTAGTTGATGAAGTCCATCAATATTTTGAGTAACGACCGTGATCTCTTTTTTAGTGTCTTCCAATTGAGCGATAAATTCGTGTCCGATATTTGGCTTAGCTTCAGGGTAAATTAAATGCTTAAAATAGTAATCAAAAAAGAGTTTTGGATAACGGTTAAAAAAGTCAGCGGATAAAATTTCTTCAGCTCGGTAACCCCATTGGATAGTCTTTTCCTTTGTATAAACCGTCATTGGATCGAAAATCAGGAATTCCACTTTCTGTTGACATTCCTGCTCCAGTGAAAAAGACAATGCGTCCGCTTTCTTTAATCGCGTCAGCGAATTGTTGATATTTGTCCATTATAATAACCTCCTAATTGGCAAAAAACGGCATCAATATGCCGTTTTACTTACTTTTTAGAAAATTGTTCTAATTTCATAAAGAAATCTTCGTTATCTTTAGTTTGACGCAGTAACTGAATGAACTGTTCTGTGTAACTTAGTGTATCCCCTTGCATCATATTGCGCAGTTGCCAAATTTGATCTAATTGTTCTGGATCCATTAACAACTCTTCTTTACGCGTACTTGATCTTTTAATATCAATGGCCGGAAAAATACGCCGTTCTGCTAACTGTCTTGATAAGTGCAGTTCAGAGTTTCCGGTTCCTTTAAACTCTTCATAAATAATTTCATCCATTCGACTTCCCGTTTCCACTAACGCAGTCGCTAAAATAGTCAATGAACCCCCGTGTTCAATGTTACGCGCCGCTCCAAAGAAGCGTTTAGGGAAATAAAAGGCCGCTGGATCAAAACCTCCGCTTAATGTTCGTCCACTTGGGCGCACCACTAAGTTATAAGCTCTAGCAAGACGGGTAATACTATCTAATAATAAAACAACATCTCGCCCGTCTTCAACTAAACGCATGGCACGTTCTAAAACAAGTTCGGCAATGCGGACATGGTTTTCCGGTTTTTGATCAAACGTCGATGAAATCACCTCGCCATTGACGTGGCGTTCGATATCAGTCACTTCTTCTGGTCTTTCGTCAATTAGTAAAACCATTAATTCTGCATCAGGATAATTTCTAGAGATCCCATTTGCCATTTCCTTTAAAATGGTTGTTTTACCAGCTTTAGGCGGTGCTACAATTAAAGCACGCTGGCCAAATCCCATGGGAACAATCGCATCAATCATGCGGTTAGCGATCGCTGAAGCAGCATATTCCATTTTAATTCGACGATCTGGATATAAAGGGGTTAACCCTGGGAAGTGATCGCGTTCCTTAGCCTCTTCTGGATCTTTACCATTAACGGATGTTATTTGCATTAACCCATAGTAACGCTCACCTGCTTTAGCAGGACGAGCCGGTCCAGCTACTAAGTCTCCATTCCGCAATTCAAATCGTCTAATTTGTGAGTTAGAAATATAAATGTCTTCTTGGCTGGGAGAATAGTTAATCGGTCTTAAAAAGCCGTAACTATCTCCAGGCTTTACATCTAAAACCCCTTCAACTTCGAAAAAACCCTGCTTTTCTTCTTGCGTTCGCATGACAGCAAGGGCCAATTCTTTTTTAGTTAAAGAGCTGTAATTGGGAATATTTAACTCCCTTGCGTAAGCATATAACTCTTTAACTTCTTTATTGAGTAATGTTTTTAACGAAAAAGCGTCTGCCATAAACAAAATAGCCTGCCTTTCTTAATCTTCTTGTGAATGAGTCGTCACCATTTCAACATCGGCGCCTAAATCTTTTAATTTTTGGACGATATTTGAATAGCCTCTTAAAATGTGGTCGACTCCTTTAATATGGGTCTCCCCTTCAGCCATTAAACCAGCAATCACCAAACAAGCGCCTGCACGTAAGTCGCTAGCAGTCACTTCAGCCCCCACTAATTGGGCCGGGCCACTAATTTGAATTAAATCTTCAACGACGCGAATATTAGCCCCCATTCGGTTTAATTCAGGAATGTGATTCACTCGTTGTGGGTAAATGGTATCAACAATTGTTCCTGAACCTTCAGCAATCGCTAGTAAAGGCGTTAACGGTTGTTGTAAGTCTGTCGCAAAGCCAGGATAAGGCATCGTTTTAATGTGAATGGTTGATAGATTTTTAGCAGGATGGACATAAATACTGTCTTCTCCAATCTCCATCTTCGCTCCCATTTCCATTAACTTAGCAATCACGCCTTCTAAATGTTCATACAAGACGTTATTTACTCGGACACCATCTCCAGCTGCCACAGCCATCGCTAAGTAAGTCCCTGCTTCAATTCGATCAGGAATAATTGTATGGGTGACGCCTCTCATTTTGTCGACACCTTCAATTCGAATAACACTTGTTCCTGCTCCACGAATATTAGCTCCCATCTTATTTAAAAGAGTTACAACATCGATAATTTCCGGCTCTCGTGCCGCGTTTTCGATGACTGTACGTCCTTTAGCGCGAACAGCCGCTAAAATCGCATTAATCGTCGCTCCTACGCTGACTACGTCCATATAAATAAATGCCCCGTTAAGACCGTTTTCTTTCGTATCTAAAGTAACCACACCAAAGTCATCCTCAACATCAGCTCCTAATGCTCTAAAAGCTTTTAAATGCTGATCAATCGGACGAGGCCCTAAAAAGCATCCACCGGGTAAACCAATAACTGCTTCACCAAACTTAGATAACATAGCCCCCATAAAGTAATAGGACGCGCGTAAGCTTTGAATTTTACCAACTGGCATTGGAATACATTTCATATCGGACGGGTCAATTTTTAACGTACCATTATTAAAGCTCGTTTTAACATTGAACTCTTCTAAAATTTCAATTAATGCGTGAACATCAGAAATATCAGGAACCCCTTCTAAGGTTACTTCTGAATCCGCCAAAATGGCAGCTGGTATAAGCGCTACCGTACTATTTTTAGCACCATTAACATCAATTTCTCCACGTAGAGGCTTTCCTCCACGAATGACTAATTTTTGCATGAGCTACACTTACTCCCCTTTGTTATTTTCTAGTTGTTTTATTTGTTGACCAATTAAAGATAATAATTGTTGATTAATTAGTTCCAAGCTATTCCATAGTTGATTATCATCTAATCCTGCTAAAGTAATTAGCTCCATTAATAAATGATGAATTTCTTTTATTGTATACCCTGTTCGCTTTTTTACCCACTCATCATTAACGTAAACAATTTCGTGGGCGACTAAGTTACGAGCTTGCTTTTCAATTTGGCGGAGTTGGTCCGCTTTTTTAACAATTATTGAATCTTTGACACTAGCATCGATTAATTTTAATAAATGGCTCGAACTAATATACACTCGGTAATCAAAACCATGTGGATAGTGTTCGTTCCATACTTTTTCAATTTTTGCTCCTTTTTCTTTCACCGCTTCTTCATTAAAGCGCAATCCTTTGTATAACTTCTTTCCATCTATTTGAATAAAATGCTTTTCGATAAATTGGTTCCAATTAGGAAACATATAAGACACAATAATCCATTGAAAAACATCGACGAGTAAGGGGGTAATTCTTCTTAAATAATCAGCATATTCTTTATGTTGACGTTGAATATTTAATGATTGCGTATAAAAATAAATACGTCCTGGGAGCGGCTTAGGAGAGGTTAGAAAGTTTTCTTTAGAGCTAGCTAATTGATTGATCGTTTTCAAATCCACATCGATGATCGCCTGACCGAGTTGGGTCAATCTTTCGATTTTTTTTGAATTTAGTTGTGGATATTGACTTAAATAGTGAGTTAGCGATAAATAGTCATATTGATTTACCATATATCGAATGACAGACCACGAAAGTGACACTGCTTACTCGCTCCTTTTTATCATTTTATATAATTATGGGTATTACCTTACTATTTTAACAAAAAACAGACAAAAAGACACCTTTGATTTTGTGAAACATATTATTTTGACTGTAAGGGTATCATACATATGTGACACGAAAACATAAAAAAAAGAGGAGCTTCTGGTACACTATATTTAACGAATAAAAAACAATAGTGTGAAAGGAAGCTCCCCATGAAGTCAATTATAACAGAAGAAATGCGATATAGGCAAAAAGTTGTTGAGTATGCGGAAAAATATGATAATAACGCCAAAGCAGCCCGTCGTTATGGCACAAGCCGTCAAAATGTCCAACGTTGGCGCAAG
>NZ_FNEL01000030.1 GCF_900100125.1 Dolosicoccus paucivorans
CGCGATAGCTTAACTCTGTAGTTAAGTACAATTCTATCGCATATAGCTTGGTTTCTAAAGGATAAGACTGTCTTGTTGACTTAACTTGAAGGCCTTCTAAGCCGAAATCTTGATAATTATGGATCCATCGTTTCACTATTGACTGAGCGATTTGATATTTTTTCGCTAAAGTCCTAAATCCGCCTTTTCCAGCTTCGTAGTCAGTAACAATTTGAAGTTTCGTTTCTAAACTATACTTGGTCATAAAAATACCCCCAAAAGTTAGATTTTTTGGTCTAACTTTTGGGGGTCGGCTCATCCCTTGATATCTCTGAAATTAGCTAGCATCTTACTCTTTAATAGCTTATAATAAGATTAAGTCAGCTAATAATATAATATCATTTCACTAAAGCAAGGCAGCTCTATGAAGATCGCCTTGCTTTTACGCGGTTAAATGAATTTGAAAAGGAGAGATAATTTTGAACTTCCAAGCGATTTTATTCCAGTTCTTAGGAGGTCTGGGAGTGTTCCTGTTTGGGATATCTTTAATGGGAGAAGGTCTCAAACGAACAGCCGGAGATAGCTTACGTGGCTTACTGCAACGTTTCACTCAAACCCCTCTTAGGGCGGTATTAACAGGTATTATTGTCACAGTTCTGATTCAAAGTAGCTCGGGGACCACAGTTTTAGTCGTTGGTTTAGTGAGTGCCGGGTTTATGACCTTAGAACAAGCTATTGGTGTTGTTTTGGGAGCAAACGTAGGAACGACTGTCACTTCCTTTATTATTGGTATTAACTTAGGTGCATATGCCTTACCGATTATTGGTATCGGAAGTATTTGTATTTTCTTCTTTAAACGTCCTACGATTCAACACATTGGTGAAGTTATTTTAGGTTTTGGAATGTTGTTCTACGGACTAGAGCTGATGGGTAACGGCATGGCTCCTTTACAAGACTTTGAACCTTTCCAAACCTTAATGTTATCCCTTGCAGATCATGCGTTATTAAGTACAGGTCTAGGAGCAATTTTAACAATGATTATGCAGTCATCCAGTGCGGTGATTGGTATTTTACAACAGTTATTTGCTCAAAACTCCATTTCCATGGCAGGTGCCTTGCCGTTTATGATTGGATCTAACGTTGGTACAACAATTACAACGATTATGGCGACCGTAGGGGCGAACGTTGCAGCTAAACGGACCGCTTTAGCTCACGTTGTCTTTAACGTATTTGGTAGTATTGTTTTCTTAATTTTACTTAATCCATTTACCCAAATTATTTTAAGAATTAACGAAGCCTATCCATTGAACCCGGCGATGCAAATTGCGGTTGCTCACGGAATTTTCAACGTCATTAGTTTACTATTAATGTACTGGTTTATTCCACAATTAGCTGCTTTAATGGTTCGTTTAATTCCAACCGATCCAGAAGAAAAAGAAGTTACTTACGACGATTCCAAATTGGATACAGCGATTCTTTTACGTGCTGGTCCAACTTTAGCACTGCAACAAGCTCAACAAGAACTGGTTCAATTATCTCATTTAGTTTATGATGTATTTGAAGAAACAGAAAAGTATTACTTAGATAAAAAAGAACGTCGTGCTAAAAAAGTTCATCAATTAGAAGAAGTTATCAACATGTCCGATGGCCGTCTAATGAGTTACGTTGGACTCATTGCAGAACACGAACTAGGTAACCACGACTCAGAGACGTTAACCGCTATTATTAATACGTCTAAATACTTAGAGCGTATTGCTGACCACGCGGTAACGATTGCTGATAGTGTATCTGAAGCAATTAAAATTGAAGATGGTCGTAAAGAAAAAGGAAACCATAACACTCCAGGACGCGAAATGCAGTGGGGTGACCAAAAATTAAACGAAATCTTTGCCTTAGTTCGTTTAAACATTGAACAAATTGTTGATTTAATTGATGGCGGAGACTTTGCTCAAGCCAAAGACATTATCGAACGAGAAGCGGAAATCAATCAATTAGAGTCTCGCCTACGTACTCGTTTCATTACGTTAATCCGTAATGGAAAAAGCCGTCCGGCCGACAACATTTTATTCATTGATATTGTAGCGAACTTAGAACGTATCGGAGATCATACCCGTAAACTTGTTCTAAATCACTTACAACACTTAGGCCCATTCCCGGCGAAAGAAATCGATGATGCAATTGGAGAAACACAACAACTTGGCGTATAATAATAACAATGATCAAGCTATATTCTTTCATTTAGAAAGAGTATAGCTTTTTTTAGTAAGGAGAATTTAAATGCATTATCCACCTTTAATTAAAGGAACCTTTATTAAACGGTTGAATCGCTTTGTCGCTCAGTGCGAGATTAAAGGAGAAGTTGTCAACGTTCACGTACCGAATACTAGTCGTTTGACTGAATTGCAAATTGAAGGAACAACGGTATATGTTGCGCCAACCGATAACCCGAACCGTAAGACGAAGTACACGCTCATCCATATGGAAAAGAAAGGCGTCCTTATTAATATCGATTCCCAGTCTCCTAATCAAATTGTCTATGAAGCATTGAAAGATAATCCTGCCCTTATTGGTCTAACGGAACCTTTTAAAGAATTGAAGCGGGAAGCTGTCTTTGACCGCTCGCGCTTTGACTTATATTACGAAACGGGTTCAGGCCTTAAAGGTTTCATTGAAGTAAAAGGTGTCACCTACGAGGAAGACGAAATTGCCTATTTTCCCGGCGCTCCTACGACAAGAGGGGTAAAACACTTAGAACAACTAATAAAGGCTCACTACGAAGGCCATAACGCCCATATGATCTATTGCATCCAAGTCCCTTATGTTAAAAGGTTAGATATTTACCGCTCGATGGACCCAAACTATTATGACGCTTACTTAAAGGCAAAAGAAGCCGGCGTCAACATTCATGCTTTTGTCTGTTCTGTCAGCGAAGAAGTTGTCCAATTAGAACGAGAAGTACCCCATTTATAACAAAATGAATGATTTTGAATGAATTTGACTGAAAATGATTGATTGTGTGAATTGTTTCCTTTATACTATAAATGAATGAGGTGGAAAGATGTTAACGAAACAACGACATCGAGAAATTATACAAGCACTAGAAGAAGAAGAGATGGTCACTTTAAGACATTTAGTCGACGCACTAGGTGTCTCAGAATCAACGATCCGACGGGACTTATCAGAGTTAGAAAAAGCTGGACGTTTAGTTCGAGTCCACGGCGGAGCTAGACGAGTTGATTTAAATGAAGTCGAATTATCTCTTGAAATGAAAAAGACTCGACGCATTAAAGAAAAAGAGCGAATCGCTCAAAAAGCGGTCAAATTCATTCATTCTGGTCAAACCCTTTTTATCGATGCAGGAACGACCACTTTAGCGTTAATCCCTCACTTAACATCCTTTGCCTCGTTAACGGTTGTAACTAATGGAATCGCTCAAGCAGAAATTTTGACTGATTTAGGCATTGAGACGATTTTATTAGGTGGAACGGTTAAACATGGAACAAAGGCGATTGTCGGCTCGAGCGCTGAAGCAGCGCTTCAAAATTATTATTTTGATGTGGCCTTTATCGGTATGAATGGCATTGATGAAACCTTCGGGTTAACGACCCCGTCGGTGGAAGAAGCCATCATTAAGAAGTTAGCCATCAGGCAATCGGATAAAACATGTTTACTTGCTGATCAAAGTAAATTAGGCCAGCGCTTTTTTGCAAAAGTAGCGCCAATTGAAGATGTGACTTGGATTAGTGAGTAAAAAGAAAGGAACAAGCCAATGATTTACACGATTACCTTTAATCCGGCGATTGACTTAGTGATGAAAACACCTCACGTTGCGCTAGGCGACTTGAACCGTGTGGATTCCCAACATTTTGTCATCGGCGGAAAAGGAATTAATGCCTCTGTTTTACTAAACGGACTAGGCGTAGACAATGTGGCGACGGGATTTATCGGCGGATTTACCGGACAACACATTAAACAAACCCTAGAAGAAACAGGCATTAAAACTGAGTTCATTGAAGTAGAGCACCCAACTCGCATGAACGTCAAGTTGAAAAGCGATTTGGAAACGGAAATTAACGCTCCAGGAGCGGAAGTTTCCAGTGACGAATTCGAGCAATTACTCGACAACTTAGAACAAACACTGACCGCCCAGGATACAGTTCTTTTAATGGGGAACGCAGCGCCAGGGTTAGACGAAACAGCCTATCAACTGATTGCTAAACTATGCCAAGAAAAACAGGCTCGTTTAGTGTTAGATACGAACCGGGATTTATTAACCCGTTGTTTAGCTTATGAACCTTTTGTCATTAAGCCAAACCACCACGAGTTAGGCGACATCTTTGGAGTTGAAGTGACTAAGGAAGAAGAGATTATTTATTACGCTAAACAACTCCAACAACAAGGCGCCCAAAACGTTATCGTTTCCTGTGGCGGAGACGGAGCCTATTTAATCTCTCAAGAAGGTAAAGTGTACCAATCAAATGTACCGATAGGAACCGTTGTTAACTCCGTTGGTGCAGGAGACTCCATGGTGGCTGGTTTTGTAGCCCGTTATTTAGAAACAAAAGATTTCCAACAAGCCCTCCAATACGGAGCAGCGACAGGTAGCGCCACAGCCTTTAGCGTAGGGATCGCTGATAAAGCATTAGTTGAAACGTTATTAGAACAAATTGAAGTAAAAGAAATTAAAGAAGGTGACTAGGATGCAATTAACACAGTTATTATTAAAAGAAGCGATGGATTTAGATCTTCAAGCCTCCACTCGCGACGAAGCGATTAGACAACTGGCTGAGACATTCCACGAAGTCGGAGGAGTGAGTGACGCTGAAGCTTATATTGAAGCGTTAATGGCTCGCGAAGCTCAATCAACAACAGGAGTTGGCGATCATATTGCGATTCCTCACGCTCAACATGAATCCATTACCCAACCAGCGATCATTTTTGCTCGTAGTAAACAAGGAATTGACTGGTCTTCCTTTGACGGTCAAGATGTTAACTATATCTTTATGATTGCAGCCCCTAAAGGAGGCGGCGGAGAGCACTTAGACGCTCTAGCAAAACTTTCTCAAGTCTTAATGAACCCAGAAGTTCATGAAGCCCTTGCGACAGTTTCAACTCCTGAAGAAGTAGTGGATATTTTTGCGAAGTTTGAAAAGCCTGAAGAAGAAGAGGCTGTAGTTGAAGAAGTGGTGGAAGAACCTGCTGTTTCTTCAGATCGTCCATATATTTTAGCTGTTACAGCTTGTCCAACGGGAATTGCTCATACTTTTATGGCGGAAGAAAAGTTAAAACAAACCGCCGCTGAATTAGGGTACGACATTAAAGTTGAAACAAACGGTCAATCAGGAATTGGGAACCGTTTAACAAAACAAGATATCGACCGCGCGGTAGGAATTATTGTTGCAGCGGACAAACAAGTAGAAATGGCTCGCTTTAACGGTAAACCGGTCTTAATTACTAAAGTAGCTGACGGTATTAATAAGCCACAAGAATTATTAGACCGTGCAGCAACAGGAGATCTACCAATTTACCATAGCACTCACGAGGGTGGCGAAGACTTTGAAGATGCAGAAGAGGAATCACTAGGACGCAAGTTCTACAAACACTTAATGAACGGTGTATCCCACATGTTACCCTTTGTTGTAGCGGGTGGTATTTTAATTGCCCTATCTTTCTTCTGGGGAATTAATGCCGCTGACCCAACAAGTCCTGAGTACAACCCAATTGCACAAACATTAAACTTATTAGGGGGTCTATCCTTTGCGATGATGTTACCTGTTCTATCAGGTTACATTGGCCAATCTTTAGCCGACCGTCCAGGTTTAGTCATCGGTATGATGGGTGGGGTCTTTGCGAACCCAGATATTCTATCAGCCTTTGGCGGAGGACAAGGACTATTTGAAAACAGTGTTTCATCAGGATTTTTAGGTGCGTTAGTCGCTGGTTTCTTAGCGGGTGGAATTGTTTGGTTCTTGAAAAAAGCCTTTAGTTGGTTACCAAAAGCCCTTGAAGGAATGAAACCAATCTTCCTATACCCACTGTTTGGAGTTCTATTAATGGGTCTTATTATGTTGTTCGTCGTCAACGGTCCAATGGGCGCGGTGATGAACGGCATTATGAACTTCATTAACAGTATTCCACAAGAATATTCTATTTTACTAGGGTTCTTAGTCGCAGCAATGATGGCTGTTGATATGGGTGGACCAATTAACAAAGCCGCTTATGTGACGGGAACAGCTCTTGTAACAGCATCAGGTAATGCAGGATCTAACGTGATGGCAGCAGTAATGATTGGTGGAATGGTGCCACCATTAGCAATCGCACTTTCAGCAACTTTCAACAAAAACTTATGGCCAGCCGCTCAACGTAACAGTGCCTTAGTCAACTACGTCATGGGAGCAGCCTTCATTACAGAAGGAGCGATTCCATTTGCAGCGGTCAACCCACTTCGTGTTATTCCATCCGTTGCGATCGGATCAGGTGTTGCGGGTGCGTTAAGTATATTCTTTGGTAGCGTAAGTAAAGTCCCACACGGCGGAATCTTCGCAGTGTTAGCTGTGGGGTAAGTAATCCATTCATGTACTTAGTCGCTTGGATTATTGGCGGTATCGTCGGTGCCGTATTACTTAACGTCTTATTAAAAGAAAAATAATCACTTCCTTAGCAGCTCTTTTTGGGGCTGCTTTTTTTGATACAAAAAGAGAAAACGGTTTCGCCAAATATAGACACCACCTTGAACTATGGTATAATCAACATGAAAGTACTTCCACAGATTAAAAGAAAGAAGGTATGTTGATGAAACAAAAAATGATTAGATTGATGGCAGCGATGATGGTTATAGCAACCATTATTACGTCAGTAACACCTTTACGTGTCTTTGCAGAAGGTAAAGAGTTACTCGTTTATTCCAACTCTTTAACGGACGAACGTAAAGAATGGTTAACACAAAAGTCGAGTGAAGCGGGTTTTAACTTAACTTATGTTGACGCTGGAGGCGGGGATTTATTCAACCGCTTATTAGCTGAAAAGAGTGCCCCTCAAGCAGATGTTGTTTTTGGACTCGATGAAAGTATGTTTATGGAGCTACAGGACAACGACTTATTAGTGGCCTATGAGCCAACATGGGCAGACAAAGTCGATGAAGCCGCTAAAGTAGGTGATGGATACTTTTTCCCAATTGTTGAACAACGTATTTTTATGACCTATAACCCAGAGTTTATTACTGAAGAAGAAGCGCCTAAAAACTGGCAAGATTTAGCAGCAACCGAAGATTTCCACGGTAAATACAATGTACCCGCTAACTTCCAAGGAGGGACTTCGCAAAAAGCGCTATTAAGCATTTTACTTCAGTATGTCGAGGAAGCTGGGGAACTAGGTATTTCTGATGAAGGTTGGCAACAAGCGGAAGCCTACTTAGAAAATGGCTATCAAACACCAGAATCAGAAAACCAACATGCTAACTTTAAAGACGGTAAAGTGCCATTAAGCTTTATTTATTCAAGTGGTGTGCCATTAAACGAAGAAGAGTTTGAAATGACGATCCAACCTATTAACCCAGAACAAGGGGTTGTGACCATGCGTGAGCAAGTCGGAATCATCAATAAAGGGGATGAAGATTACTCTGTTGCTCAAGAATTTGTCGACTGGTTCGGTTCTGGTGAAGTTCAAGGTGAGTGGGCTGCAGAATTTGGTTCATTACCATTAAACGAAGAAGCTTTTGACAAAGTTCAACCACGCTTGAAAGAAATTGCTGAACAAACCACTCCAATGGATATTGATTGGGATTTTGTTCGTGAGCATTTAAGTGAATGGATCGAAAAAGCGGAATTAGAACTCATGCCGTAAATTAAAATAAAGTACTTTTCCAGTGAAAGAAGTGGCTAAGGCTACTTCTTTCCTTTTCATTATATAAGGAGCTATCGATGATTGAAATAAATGATTTACAAATTAAATACGGCGATTTTGTCGCAATGGATGATGTCAATTTAACCATTCAAAAAGGAGAGTTTTTTACTCTTTTAGGTCCGTCAGGATGTGGTAAAACCACAACTCTTCGAGCCATTGGCGGGTTTTTGACGCCGAGTCGAGGTAATATTGTAATCGACGGTAAAGATGTTACCCATATTCCAGTTGAAAAACGCGGCTTAGGGATGGTTTTTCAGTCCTATGCTTTATTTCCAACGATGACGGTTTACGATAATATTGCCTACGGGTTACGAGTGGAAAAACAAAGTCAAGAAAGCATTGACCAACGAGTCCGCGAACTGGCCCAACTGGTCGAATTAAATGAAACCCAACTGAAACGAAATGTTTCCGAATTATCAGGGGGGCAACAACAACGGGTGGCCATTGCCCGAGCACTTGCTAAAAATCCGGAGATTGTTTTATTTGATGAACCTTTATCTAACTTAGATGCTAAATTGCGTCGTCAGTTACGAACCGAATTGAAACGTATTCAAAAAGAAACGGGCATGACCGCTATTTATGTTACCCATGACCAAGAAGAAGCTTTAGAGCTATCGGACCACATTGCGGTATTTAATAACGGATTTATCGAACAAGTGGGGACGCCACAAGAAATCTATGATCGTTCTGCTACTGAATTTGTTTGTAATTTTATTGGAGATGCTAACCGTTTAGGACCTGAACTGATGGAATATATTAGTCAAGTTCACCCGGAGATTGCCTTTGATCCGCAAAATAAACATTACTTAAGGGAAGAAAAAATTCGTTTTACAACGGATGACTCTTCCAAACTTATTCCTTTAGAAGCCCAAGTAGTAGAGACAAACTTTTACGGTGTTTATACAAGCTATACAGTCAAAGTCTTTGACACCTTACTACAAACCATTAATAAACGAGATGGGTTTGAGCCGATTCAAACAGAAGGTAAAGTAAAAATTTATATTAACCCTGAAGACATTTTAACTTATGGGGTGGATGGCCATGCATAAGGATAAACAACAAACAGATTGGCTGACTAAAGGGTTATTTTATCTTTTAATTGCTTTTATTATTTGGTTTTTAGTGACCTTTCTTATTTACCCTAATTTAGTCGTTTTAAAAGATGTTTTTTGGGTAGATGGTCAATTATCTTTAAAAGCCGTTGAAAAGATTATGAAGTCAAAACGGGCAATCCAATCGATTAAAAACTCCTTTTTACTGGCGGTTACTTTAACTGTAACGGTAAATATTGTGGGTATTTTTATTGTTATGGTGAGTGAGTATTATGAAGTTAAAGGAGCTCGTTTATTAAGAGTCGCTTTTATGTCTACACTGGTCTTTTCTGGACTTGTTTTAAACAGTGGCTACTTATACGTCTACGGTCAAAACGGGATTTTAACTCACTTACTTGTCAAAGTGTTTCCTAACTTACCCCTTGACTGGTTCCAAGGTTATCCCGCCGTTTTATTCGTGATGACCTTTGCCTGTACATCTTTTCATATGTTATTTTTACGCAACGCAGTTAAAGGGTTAGATAATAACGTCATTGAAGCGGCTCAAAACTTAGGAAGTGGTCAGTGGGAAATTTTGACAAAGATTATTTTACCTAGTTTAAAACCTGTTTTACTGACATTAATTATTATGACCTTTCAAACAGGACTTGGAGCGATGGCGGCACCTTTAATGGTGGGAGGAAAAGACTTTCAAACGATCTCGCCTCTTATTTTGACCTTTGCTCAAAGACCGTCTTCAAGGGATATTGCTGCCTTACTTTCGCTAATATTAGGGGCGGCACAAATTTTACTTCTTGTTGTAATGACGATTAACGAAAAACGGGGCAATTATTTGTCGATTTCTAAAACGAAAACAGCGGTTCAAAGACAAAAGATTCAAAACCCGGTTGCGAATGTGCTAGTTCATATTGTGTCTTATATTTTATTCTTTATTTATATGACACCTTTAGTGTTAGTCGTACTGTTTTCCTTTATGAATACACGAGGGATCGCAACGTCAACGTTATCTTGGGAGTACTTTACATTGGAAAACTACACCCGTATTTTAACAGATGTTGCCAGTTACAAACCTTTAATGACCAGCTTAGTCTTTTCAGGGATTGCGGCGGTGCTATCTGTGTTATTCATGTTAGTGATTGCTCGTTTAGTGATGCGTTATAAAGACAATCCTTGGATTCAGGGGATGGAGTTTCTGTTTTACATTCCGTGGCTATTGCCAGCTCTTTTAATTGCGATTGGTTTAATTTTAGCTTACTCAGTTCCAAGTCCATTGTTGTTAGGACAAAGTGTCGTCGGTTCTTTATGGCCGCTACCGGTTGCGTATATGATTATGATGTTACCTTCTACCTTGCGTTATATTAAGGGAGCTTATTACTCCTTTGACAACAACTTAGAAGACGCTTCGCGAATTTTAGGAGCATCGCCTTTACGAACCTTTGTCAAAGTAATTTTACCAGCGTTAATGCCGACAGCTCTTGCTTTAGTGGCGTTAAACTTTAACCAATATTTAGCCGATTATGATTTGTCAGCCTTTTTATACCAACCTAACTTTCCAACTTTAGGCGTGGTGATTCGTTCGAACGCGGACCCAAGTGCTCACGTTGATGCTCAGGCGATTAACTTAGTCTATTCAGTCATTTTAATTGTGTTAAGTACGGTTATTTTATACTTAGTCTATGGTCGCGGCAGTGCGTTAAGTGAACGTCGTAGTGGCTTAGGACAGTAAGGAGACTCAAATGAAAAAGATACTCAATTCTTCCCAACCTTTTTGGATTATGGCTCACCGTGGGGTTAAAGGAGCCAATATTATTGAAAATACGATCGAAGCGAGTCAGTTAGCTTTAAGATCAGGCGCTGACATTATTGAAGTGGATGTAACTAAGACAAAGGATGGAATTTATTATTTATTCCATGACGGCGAAGAACAAAAGCTCTTTCATACAGATCAGTCTTTTGAATCGTTAACTGACAAAGAAGTTCAAGAGTTGACCGTTTATAATGGATTAGACAAACCCTCTGGTAAAAAGTTAAATACGTTAGAATCCTTTTTACAATGGTTGCCAAAAGGGGTAGTTGTCAACTTAGACCGTAGCTGGATGTACTGGCAAGACGGGCAGTTTTTTGAGTTGTTAATCCAATCCGGTAAAGCTGACCAAATTCTACTGAAAAGTCCTGTCAAAGAAAGTTACTTACACGCTTTACAACAAAGCCCTTACACTTTTAATTACTTACCGATTTTGTTTAGTCAAAAGGAATGGGATACGGTTCAATCATTTGACACAGTTAACGCCGTCGGCGTAGAGCTCATTGTTAAAGAGGAAAGTAGTGAGCTGTTAGAAGAACAGTGGCTTACAAAAGTTAAAGAAGATTATGACATCATTTTAGCCAACAGTGAAGACCTTGATGAGACAGCGAACCTTTTTATGGGGTTAAATGACCAAAAAGCTTTATTCGAAGGCGATCACGTTTGGCAACAAATGCTTGATTTAGGAATCACCGTTATTCAAACCGATTGGCCTTACTTTTTAAATGAATTTAGACAAAGGCTTGATAAGTAAAAAAGAGCTCTCGACAAACGAGGGCTCTTCTTTTTTTAGTCAGTTTGAACTTCTCCCGCCCATTCAAAGGCTTTTTTGGACAGTAATACAGCGATAATTTCGTTAATAATAGCTGCGGCGGCGATGGTGCCTTGAATGAGTAAGGCGGATTTGGGGTCAAACATTGAAAGGGTAGACGATGCAGCGTCGGTAAAGACTAATGAGACCCCTGAATGGGTGAGTAAAGTCAGTCCTAAATATTTTTGGACCGTTTTCGGCATGCCGGTTAAATAAGCGCCGATACGGGTATTGAAGTACTTACCAACTGTGCGGGCGGCAATGTAAAGGAAAGTAAAGAAGCCACTGCCGACGATTAAATGGTAATCTAAGGCAGCTCCTAAACTAGTAATGACGTCTAAAAGAGAGATTCTAACAAACAGTCCCGTTGCTTCCATAATTTGCACGAGCTGTTCTTGGCTAACTAAGTTAGTAAAGACCGCTGAAAAAGCTAGGCCAATCAATGTAAAGTTCACCATCGGGAAGCCAAAGACAAAGCGGTTAATTAAAGCGCCGATAGTAACATTAATGATTGCTCCTACAATAACAATCAGTCGGGTTTGGTTAAGGGACTTGTATTTTTTAAGTAGGGGGGTTACTAAATAGCCTACAATACTTCCAATAACTAAGGGTAATCCGATCATTGATACCAGAGTTAAAAGAAAAGATGTGGACTGACCTGTATTTGTCGCGGTTACAAAACTAATGACACCAAAGAAGACGATAATGGCTACGACGTCATCTAAGACGGTAATCGGAATTAACGTAGAAGTGACCGGTCCTTTTGCATCATATTCTTGCACAACGGATAGAGCCGGCGCCGGGGCCGTCGCTAAAGCAATACTTCCTATCAGAAGGGCGACATAAAAAGGAACGTTAATAAAGTAGAAAATTACTCCAAATACTAAGGTGACAAAAATAAAGGTCCCGAGAGATTGAATAAGAGTGATCGCTAAAATTTGTTTCCCGGACTTTTTTAAATCGTCAAAGCGTAACTCTGTTCCTAAAAGACACCCAATCCCGATTTCGAAAAAGTTTTTAAGTAACTGATACCAAGAGGAATCCATCATCGGCTGATTAATGATGGATAACGCATAGGGTCCAATCATCATCCCAGCGATAAGCCAACCTAAGATAGCGGGCATGCGTAATTTTCGCATTAGCTCTCCCATCATAAAAGCTAATCCTAAGCCGAATAATAAACGAAGTAATCCCATTTAAAATCTCCATCCTTTTAAAACGATTATTAGAAAGCTTGAAAAGTTTATTATATCAGAAATAAAAAAAGTAAACTTGCGATAAAAAGGAGTCTTTTAACAATTCTTTGTGATTTTAACGAATTCTTGTTGACAAAGGGGAAAAATTAAGCAATATTTAAGGTGTGAAGATAGAAAGTGAAGTGTTTTTTCTGCCTTTACAATATTAATTGAAAGGAGTTTGTCAATGAAGCAACGTAAATTTAATCAGTGGCTTTGGTTAACAATCATTTCTCTTATAACGATGGTTGGAGCGCCTGGGCAATTATTCGCTCAAGAAGAAGTCGTGGAGATTCCAGAAATCACCGCTCAAGAAGTTACGGACGAAATTGATGGGCCGGATGTAACGATTGTTCATACGAACGATATGCACGGACGGATCGAATCAACGGACCGCGAACTTGGGATGAGTAAGGTGAAGGTCTTTGTTGAACAGGAAAATCCTGATTTAGTGTTAGATGCAGGGGATGCGTTCCAAGGGTTACCGATTTCTAACTCAGACCAAGGGGAGACAATGGCTGAGTTGATGAATCAAGTAGGCTATGATGCGATGGCTGTTGGAAACCACGAGTTTGACTTTGGTTATGACCAAGCATTAGCGTATCAAGAGTTACTTGATTTCCCATTACTATCAGCCAACGTTTATAAGGACGGAGAACGTGTGTTCCAACCCTTTACAACCGTTGAGAAAAATGGGCGCAACTTTGGAATTGTGGGTCTTTCCACACCGGAGACGTTAACTAAAACTCATCCGAAAAACGTGGAGGGCTTAACCTTTAGAAACCCCATTGCTGAAGGGTTAGATCAATTTGAAGCGTTACAAAGTTTAAATGTGGATACGTACATTTACTTAGTTCACTTAGGAATTGATTCGGAAACAAATCCTCAGTGGCGTGGTGATTCTTTAGCGAAAGTACTCGCTGATCGCCATCCGTTAGCACAAATTTTAGTGATCGACGGACATTCGCATACGAAAGAGTCTATGCGCTTTAACAATGTGACGTACAGTCAAACCGGCGCTCATTTAGCAAACGTCGGAAAGTTAACATTAAAAGGTCAAGGTAAAGACTACCAAGCCAATGCGAAGTATTTCTCAGTAGAAGATTTAAACGAGTTAAATACGCACGCAGTAACGGATCAAATGATTGGTTCAGCTAAAGAGCGTTATGAAAAAGCAAACGCTGAAGTCATCATTAAAAACAACCCGATCCATTTTGCAGGCGAACGAGATGACGTTCGTCGTCGCGAAACAAACTTAGGTAACCTGTTAGCGGATATTGTTTACGAGTACGGTCAAACCGGCTTTTCTAATCCGACGGATTTAGCGGTAATGAACGGCGGAGGAATTCGTGTAAGTATTACAAATGAAGTCGTCACTAAAGGAGATATTATTGCGGTGTCTCCATTTGGTAACACCATTGCTCAAATTGAAGTGACCGGTCACCAACTTTATGACATGTTCGAACACGCATTGCGTACGGATGTGGAATTCGATGAGAAAGGTAAAGTTGTTTTAGATTCAAACGGTTTACCAACTTTAGGTGCTAATGGAGGCTTTTTACAAGTTTCTAAATCTGTTCTTTTACATTTTGATGCGTTAAAAGAACCGGGTCGTCGTGTGTGGGATTTAAAAATCTTAAACCCTGCCACAGGTCAATTTAATACCGTTCGTTTAAACGATAAGTATTATTTAGCAACGAACGACTTCTTAGCAGCTGGTGGAGACGGTTATACAATGTTAGGTGGATTAAGAGAAGAAGGTCCTTCAATGGATGATGTTGTGTTAACTTACTTAAAACAAATGTCCTTAGAAGACTTAAAAGCTTACAGCAAGCCTTATCCAAACCAACGTTTAATGTATAAAGTGCAAACAGCGACTGAACAAACACCAGACGTTGAATTACAAGAACAAGAAACGCAAACAGAAGAGATTTTATGGCAAAAACCTGCTTACCAATTACTAGCAGAAGAACGAGACGCAGCAGCTACTTTACCAGAAACGGGTGAAAACCCAACAATTTGGTTAGGTGTTCTTTCTTTATTAGCGGGTCTTGGTTTAATGGTTCATCGTCGTCGTATCTTTTCTTAAAGTTTAAGCTCTGTACATTATGTACAGAGTTTTTATTTTTTTAAACAAAACTGTAAGCGTTTTTAAAATAGTTATAGTCAAAGGCGTTAAGATCTGATACAATATTCTATGCAAACGTTTGCGTAACGTTTAAATTAACAAAGAAAGAAGGAAATATCATGCGTAAATATTTAAACTTCGAGTTTTGGCAAAAATTCGGTCGAACGCTGATGGTTGTTATTGCGGTCATGCCTGCTGCTGGTTTAATGATCAGTTTAGGAAAGACTTTACCAATGATCGCACCCAATATCGCTTTACTAGCGACCACAGGTTCAGTGATTGAACAAATTGGTTGGGCGTTCATTACGAACTTACACTTACTCTTTGCCTTAGCCATTGGGGGTAGTTGGGCAAGAGAACGTGCTGGAGGAGCTTTTGCGGCAGGGATTGCGTTTATTTTAATTAACCGTATTACCGGAGCAGTCTTTGGCGTATCAGGAGATATGTTAGCCGACCCGACGGCAGTGACCCATACGATTTTTGGCCGTGAAATTTTAGTAAACGGCTACTTTACGAGTGTCTTAGAAGCACCTGCATTAAACATGGGTGTATTCGTAGGTATTATTGCCGGGTTCGTTGGAGCTGCTGCTTACAACAAATACTACAACTACCGCGGCTTACCAGAAGCGTTAACGTTCTTTAACGGACGCCGTTTCGTTCCATTTGTTGTTATTTTCTATTCAATTATCGCCGCATTGGCATTATCTGTTATTTGGCCTTTAATTCAAACAGGAATTAACAACTTTGGTTTCTGGATTGCTAACTCTAAAGACTCTGCGCCTTTCATTGCGCCGTTCTTATATGGTGCCCTAGAGCGTCTATTATTACCATTTGGTTTACACCACATGTTAACGATTCCAATTAACTACACTCAATTAGGTGGAACGTATGAAGTATTGACTGGTGCTCAAGCGGGGTCAATGGTACTAGGACAAGACCCGTTATGGTTAGCTTGGGTCACTGACTTAGCCAACTTCAAAGGAAGCGACATGGCCATGTACGACAAATTACTTGCGACAGTAACGCCAGCTCGCTTTAAAGTGGGTCAAATGATCGGATCAAGTGGTATTTTAATGGGTATGGCTTACGCTATGTACAAAAATGTCGATGAAGATAAAAAGCTACGTTATAAATCAATGTTCTTCTCTGCTGGGTTAGCGGTCTTCTTAACCGGGGTAACTGAGCCGTTAGAGTTTATGTTCATGTTTGCGGCCATGCCACTTTACGTTGCTTACGCTGTTTTACAAGGTCTAGCCTTTGGTATGGCTGATATTGTTAACTTAAGACTTCATTCATTTGGTAATATTGAGTTATTAACCCGTACCCCACTTGCGTTAAAAGCGGGATTAGGAATGGACTTAGTCAACTTCCTATGGGTGACACTCCTTTTTGGTGTCATTGGTTACTTCTTAGCCAATATTATGATTAAGAAATTTAACTTCGCAACGCCAGGGCGTAACGGAAACTACGAAATTGAACTAGGTAGCGAAGCCGGTGCAACTGCAGGTAGTGGTGCATCTCAAGAAGTTAAAGAAATTGTTGCTTTATTGGGAGGACGTCAAAACATTCATGACATTGATGCATGTATGACACGTCTACGTGTGACGGTTAAAGACCCATCCCTTGTAGGCGACGAAGAAGCATGGCGTAAAGCCGGTGCCTTAGGACTGGTTATCCGTGATAACGGTATTCAAGCGGTCTATGGACCTAAAGCTGATACATTGAAATCAGACATTCAAGATGCCATTGATGATGGTGAAGTATAAATGAGTCAAGCCGTTACGCAAACGCTAAAAAATATACTCACCTTCAACGTCCACAGTTGGTTAGAAGAAGATCAGTTAAATAAATTAGAACAATTAGCTGATTTTATTGCAGAAAAAGCCATTGATGTGATTGCGCTGCAAGAAGTCAATCAGTTGATGGATTCACCTAGTGTTACACTGGATGATTATTACATTCCATCAAAGGAGCAACAAGTTCCCATTAAAGAAGATAACTTCGCGTTGTTACTCGTACAAACGTTAAACAAAAGAGGACACAATTACTATTGGAGTTGGTCGGAAAATCATATCGGCTATGATCGTTATGATGAAGGGTTGGCGATACTGGCTAAGCAACCCTTTACGGCGGAGAGCCATTTAGTCTCTCCCTTTAGCGATTATACCAATTATCAAACACGGCGCTTATTGAAAGCGACTTTTGATGATTCATTGGATGTGGTGTGTGTTCACTATTCATGGTGGCACACCGACCAGCAGCAAGGGTTTCAATATGAATGGAAGCAAACATTAAGGTGGCTGGAAAGTCATTCTAAATCGCTTATTATCGCAGGTGACTTTAACGCCCCTGCTGGACTAGAAAGTCACCAATTGCTTATTCAAAATCCTTTAAGTTTAAAAGACAGCTACGATACGAGCGAAGAACGTCTAGGGGAAGCGACCGCTCCACCGGTTCTCGACGGTTGGCGGGAGAGAAAACTACCTAAAATAATGCGCATTGATTATATCTGGCACAGTGCGTGTTTAACCCCGTGTCTTCACCAAGTTGTCTTTGATGGAATGACTATGAATCAATTAAGTGATCATTATGGCATTTATTGCGAATTTGATTAAAGACAAAGCTCATGTTGAAAAACATGGGCTTTTTTTGAGATATCCTTTTACAATCGCGCTTTAAATAATTATAATTAAAGTACGATTGTAAAAGGAGGGTGTTTATGGAGGTAGAGGAACAATATATTTTAGAAAAATTATCCCATGAAAAAGGCGTCATCACTACTAAAGATGCGACTAAAGAAGGCATTTCTAGAGCACGGCTTTCTTTTTTGGTGCAAGAAGATGAATTGGACCGGGTCGGTCATGGGATGTACGCGTTAAAAGATGATTTAGTTGATGAATATCTATTAATACAAGGTAAAAGTGAGCAGCTGATTTATTCTTATCAAACGGCTTTGTACTTTCATGATTTATCAGACCGGATTCCTTCGCAAATTCACATTACAGTTCCTCAAGGCTACAACGCATCCCGGATAAAAAAGCGTCATAATAATTTAATCATTCATTATGTATCAAAGAATCTTTTAGACTTAGGACGAGAAGAAGCCGTCAGTCCATTTGGAAATAAAATTGTTCTTTATGTCGCTGAACGCTGTTTATGTGATTTACTAAAAGATAAAAGTAAAATCGACTCTTACATCTTCACAGATGCAATGAAACGTTATTTTTCTAGTAAAAAAATCAATACACGAAAGCTTATTAAATATGCTAGAAAACTAAAGGTGGAACCTGAAATGCGAAACTATATTGAGGTATTGACATGAAATCGAGTGATCAAATAAAAGGAAAACATTAAAAATTGAGAGCGCAAGAAGTGTTACTAATCAAATACATAGCCTTATAAGACGACTTCCAGGGGAGGTGGTCTTTTTTCTTCATTGTATAATCCGCTGGGAAAAGTTTCGCTCTGTGGGACAAGTTGCACCCTTGGGAATCCCTCCCTATCAACGCTGGAACTGTTTACAGAGGTTGTTTTAGGGGATACAATTGACCTACAATATAAATCAAGGAGTTGAAGAAAAAATGATGGAGAAGTTACAGCGCTTTGGTGGCGCCATGTTTACCCCCGTCTTGTTGTTCGCTTTTGCCGGAATTATTTTATCTCTAGCGATTCTTTTCCAAAACCCAATGCTCATTGGATCCATCGCCAATGAAGGGACTCATTGGAGTAACTTTTGGGCGATTGTCGAAGCCGGTGGTTGGACGATTTTTAACCACATCGAGTTATTATTCGTTCTAGGGTTACCAATCGGACTAGCAAGTCATGCCAATGCACGAGCTGCTTTAGAGTCCTTTGTTGTTTATACAACGTTTAATAACTTTATCAGTAAAATCTTAGAGTTATATGGACCGACTTTCCACGTTGACTTTACGCAAGAAGTGGGAGGAGCCAGCGGATTAAAATTAATTGCTGGAACTAAAACCCTCGACACTAACTTAGTGGGAGCCATCTTTATCGCAGCCATTGTTGTTTGGTTACATAACCGCTACTTTGACAAAAAGTTACCCGACTACTTAGGAATTTTCCAAGGATCTTCTTTTGTTGTGATGTTAGGATTTTTCATCATGTTGCCGGTAGCCTTTTTAACCGCATGGATTTGGCCAATTATTCAAGCAGGTATTGCTCATATGCAAGCACTAATGGTCAGCAGTGGAGTGTTCGGGGTTTGGAGTTACGTCTTTAGTGAACGGATTTTAATTCCAACAGGACTTCATCATTTCATCTATCAACCATTTATCTTTGGACCCGCCGTTGTTAAAGAAGGACTAACCGCTTACTGGTTAGGTCATTTGTCTGAAATCGCCGCGTCAACTGAACCTTTAAGAGAACTAGTACCTTTTGGTGGCTTTGGCTTACATAACGTATCTAAAATGTTCGCTCCAATTGGAATTGCAGCTGCCTTTTATGCTACAGCGCGACCAGAAAACAAAAAGAAAGTGTTATCTTTAGTCATTCCAACTGCTCTTACCGCAATTTTAGCAGGGATTACAGAGCCCTTTGAATTTACATTCTTATTCATTGCACCGGTTTTATTCTTAGTCCACTCATTATTAGCAGCGACTTTAGGAGCGACTCTATATCTATTTGGTGTAGTAGGAGATACCGGAGGCGGATTAATTTCTGCTTTATCTCAATTTATTTTACCTATGTCAGTCAACCACTCTGATGCAGTGATTAAATTATTTGTGATTGGGTTCATCTTTAGTGCCATTTACTTTGTGGTCTTTAGATTCCTTATCTTAAAATTCGACTTCCCAACTCCAGGACGTGTGGTTGATGAAGAAGTCAAACTCTATTCAAAAGATGATTATAAAGCAAAAACTAAAGGAAGTGATCGCTACCAAGAACAAGCGCGAATTTACTTAGAAGCTTTAGGTGGATCAGACAACATTGCGAGCGTCAATAACTGTGCCACTCGACTCCGTGTCGGAGTTAAAGATGCTAATCTTTTAGCCGATGACACAGCCTTTACTAAAGGAGGCGCCCATGGTGTCGTGCGTAATGGCAACGTCATTCAAGTCATTGTAGGGCTTGACGTACCTCAAGTGCGAGACGCATTTGAACGTGAATTATAAAAGTTAATAAATAATATAAAACAATACACTATTTAAGGAGAGATTTATTATGTTAAAAGAACAATCAATTTTAATCGCAGGTGGCGGTTCAACCTTTACACCAGGTATCATTATGATGTTACTAGACAACTTAGACAAATTCCCAATTCGCCAAATTAAGTTTTACGATAACGACGAAGAACGTCAACGTAAGATCGGTGAAGCGATGGAAATCTTATTAAAAGAACGCGCACCTGAAATTAAATTCTTGTTCACAACCGACCCAGAAACAGCCTTTACTGATGTTGACTTTGTCATGGCTCACATTCGTGTTGGTAAATACGCCATGCGTGAAAAAGATGAAAAAATTCCACTACGTCATCAAGTCGTCGGTCAAGAAACTTGTGGACCCGGTGGTATGGCTTACGGAATGCGTTCAATCGGTGGGGTCATTGAGTTAATCGACTATATGGAGAAATACTCCCCAGACGCATGGATGTTAAACTACTCTAACCCAGCGGCTTAGCAGAAGCAACACGCCGTCTACGTCCAAACTCAAAAATCATTAACATTTGTGACATGCCAGTAGGTATTGAAGACCGTATGGCAGAAGCAATTGGTCTAAAATCACGTAAAGAAATGACCGTTCGTTACTACGGATTAAACCACTTCGGCTGGTGGACAGATATTCGCGATAAAGACGGTAATGACTTAATGCCAAAAATTAAAGCCCACGTTGAAAAACATGGTTACTTAACTCCTCATGAAGTTCAATCAGGAGAAAATGGCGAAGTTGAAGCAAGCTGGATGTATACTTTTGGTAAAGCAAAAGAATTATACCCATTAGATCCAGATGTTTTACCAAACACTTACTTAAAATACTACTTCTACCCACAAGACGAAGTAGCTCACGAAGACCCAAACCATACCCGTGCTAACGAAGTAATGGAACACCGTGAGAAAAATATCTTTAACGAATGTGCTCGCATTGTTGAAAATGGTACCGCAGAAGACACAACCATTGAAACAGATGACCACGCATCATACATCGTCGACTTAGCTCGCGCGATTGCCTACAACACAAAAGAACGTATGTTATTAATTGTTGAAAACAACGGCGCATTATCAAACTTTGACCCAACTGCGATGGTTGAAATTCCATGTAACGTCGGTTCACAAGGGGCAGAACCACTTGTTCAAGGTCAAATTCCACGTTTCCAAAAAGGTTTAATGGAACAACAAGTGGCTGTTGAAAAATTAGTCGTTGAAGCTTGGATCGAAGGATCTTACCAAAAACTATGGCAAGCAATTACATTATCACGTACTGTACCAAACGCACGTGTTGCTAAAGAGATCTTAGACGAACTAATTGAAGCAAACAAAGATTTCTGGCCAGAATTATTTTAAAAAGAGTCATCGCTCTTTTCTTACTGACTAAATCGCAAAGGACTTGGATAAATTCCAAGTTCTTTTTTTTACGTGCATAAATTCGATATGTTATACTAATATGTGAAAAAAATATAAAGAAAGAAGGAGTAACGTGAATCGATCATTGGAGTCTTTATATAATCTCGATTGTCAATTTAAGTTAGAAATTTCTACACTATATTATGAGTGATTGAACTTGGTGACATACTTGTGCTAACCACCTTAAACAACTCC
>NZ_FNEL01000027.1 GCF_900100125.1 Dolosicoccus paucivorans
TAGATGGCCGTGTGGGGCGGAAATACGCCCGCCAGTATGAATGGAGTGGTAAAGTAGCGCTCTTACACTATTCTAATAACACACGGAGTCGACAGGTTTTTGGGACCATCGCTGGTTATTGAAATCCAATAGAGTGAAAAACCAGTCTTCATAACAAAAGCGAGCGGCGACGAACTGAATGCCGATGGACGCACGGTGCCAAAGGCGCTGGTTAAAATATGGAATCCATGAAACTGGGTTCAGGGAAATATAAAAGTACGGTAGAGGAAAACCAACAATAATTTGACACTATCATTAAAACTGTTTTGTTAGGATTTTATAGAAAATTTCGATATACTAGACATATAAAAGTTCAGGAGGGATTTTATGTTTAAATTTATCAAACAATTATTCAAATTTGTCATGACTGTTCTTAAAGTTGTCTCATTCTTAAGTGCGGTTTATCTATTGCTTGATGAGCGTAAACAAGAGCGTATTAAAGACAAATTAACTACTGTAGCTGATGATTTACAAGATAAAGCAGACGCTATCGGGGAAACTGTCCAACAACAATAAAAACAAGACGTTAGGAGCTAAGACTCTTAACGTCTTTTATTTTTATTGAACTTCAATTACATCTCGGACTAAGTTATACATATACTCTTGAGGATCAAATAGTTGAAAGTCTTCAGCAGTCTCACCAAGTCCAATATATTTAACCGGAATATTTAAGTTGTGGCGAATTCCTAAAATAACGCCACCTTTAGCTGTCCCGTCTAGTTTTGTTAAGACTAGTCCGGTAATTTCAGTTGCTTGGTTAAATTGTTCTGCTTGAATTAACGCATTTTGTCCAGTTGTCGCATCAAGAACTAACAATACTTCTTGAGTTCCGTTAGGATTATTTTTTTCGATGATGCGTTTAATTTTAGCTAATTCGTCCATTAAATTAATTTTTGTTTGTAATCGTCCCGCTGTGTCTACTAATACGTAATCATAGTCTTCGTCATTGGCCTGTTTTACCGCGTCATAAACAACCGCAGCTGGATCCCCTTGAGCTTTTCCAGTGACGACAGGAATATCTAATCGCTCGCCCCACACTTCTAATTGTTCTGTAGCACCAGCTCGGAACGTATCAGCCGCAGCCATTAATACTTTATGACCTTGTTGTTTTAATTGATAGCCCAATTTACCAACGGAAGTAGTCTTTCCAACTCCGTTCACACCCACAAATAAAATAACAGTTGGTCCGTCTGGGTTTTCGTTTAATGAAGCTAATTGGTCACCGCCATCTTTTTCATAAATCCGAACCATCTTTTCGATAATGACTTGTTTAACCTCTTCAGGTTTATGAATGCCTCGTTCTTCGATTTCATCACGAATCGCGTCTGTTAACGCTAAGGTCATATCAAATCCAACATCTGCGCCGATGAACGCTTCTTCTAAATCTTCATAAAAGGTTTCATCTAATTCTCTAAATGTTGTAAATAAAGAGTTAATACGTTCGGCAAAACTTTTACGAGTTTTCTCCATTCCCTTGTCATAGGTTTCAAGGACAATAGGCGTTTCTTCTTTTTCTTGAGTGGTTTCTTTAACCACGGGATCCTCTCCGGTAAACGCTCGTCTAATACGATCAAATAAACTCACTTAATTTCCTCCTTCAGTTAAATATTTCTCAATAACCGCAGCAACGCCGTCTTCTTCGTTCGATAACGTTACTTCATCAGCAGCTTCTTTGACTAAAGCATCCGCATTAGCCATCGCAACTCCTATGCCCGCTCGTTGAATCATTGGCAAATCATTAGGCTGGTCACCAATAGCCATCATATTTTCGATAGGAATATTCAACTTTTCTGCTAATAAGACTAATGCTTTACCTTTATCCGCCTCCACATTCATCACTTCTAATAAATCCGGTTGCGACTTCATAACCGAATAATTTTTAAGCAGTTCGTCAGACAATAATTGACGTCTTTCATCTAAAAAGTTTGGTTCCTGGGCGATCACAAATTTATTGTAACGATGATCCTCACTAACGGTATTAAAATCAACAGCCCAGTTAGGTAAATGGGGTCTAGAAGTTAAATAAGTATTCTCGCGTCCCTTTGGGTAAGTCAAAGGGGTGTATACTCCGTCGAAATCAATAGCATTTAAAGACAAATCAGTGGGTAATAAAGCTTCTTGCCACTTTAATAGGTCGTCCTTTGTTAAAGTTTGTTCGACTAATATTTCTCCCGTGGCAGCCTTTTGGACTAACGCACCATTATACGTAATGATATAATCGTCCGGTGAAGTTAAACCAATTTCTTCTAGAAACTGTTTCATAAAAAAGTAAGGTCTTCCTGTACAAATGACAATTTTAATGCCTTGTTGATGGGCTTTATGTAATGCTTCGATATTTCGTTTTGAAATGAGTTCGTCCTTATTTAATAACGTTCCATCTAAATCGATGGCAATCAGTTGAATCATCGTCTCCTCCCTTTCATTGTTAGGTGATGGTTATGTGTCTTAATTATAGCAAATTCCTGATACAATCGCTATTAAGCCCTCACCTAATACTTATTCTTCAACATAATCCGCTAAGCGAACGGAAGCTAGTTTGGATACACCCGATTGTTGCATGGTTACGCCATATAACATATCCGCATGTTCCATCGTTCCTTTACGGTGAGTGATGACAATAAATTGAGTTTGTTGTGCAAAGCTTTGTAAATACTCTCCGTAACGATAGACGTTAGCTTCATCTAACGCCGCTTCTACTTCATCCAAAACAACAAACGGTACAGGACGCGCTTTTAAGATGGAAAACAGAAGAGCAATCGCCGTGAAGGCTCGTTCTCCTCCTGAAAGAAGGGCTAAGTTTTGCATCTTTTTACCTGGTGGTTGGGCGATAATTTCTACTCCTGTCGTTAATAGGTTGTGAGGATCGGTCAATTCTAAACTAGCATTTCCACCACCAAAAAGTTCTTTAAAAGTTGTTTGGAAATGGGCGTTAATTTTATCAAAAGCTTCTTTAAAACGCGTCGTTACTTGTTTATCCATTTCTTCAATGGTTTCTTCTAATTGTTCTATTGCTGTTAATAAGTCTGTTTGTTGATCCGTCAAATGATCGTAACGCTCTTTTAATTCGTCATATGCTTCAATAGCATTTAAATTAATCGGTCCTAAGGTGTCAATTTGGGCTTTAAGATGTTGGACAGATTGTTTAACTTGAGCAACATTGTCAATTGAGTGGGCGGTTTTCTTAGCTGCTTCATAGCTTAATTGATACGTTTGGTTTAAATACTCTAACCCTTCGTCAATTAAATCCCCTAATCGCTCAACTTGCGCTTGTTTAGAGGCTTGTTGTTGGTATAAGGTTTGTAGCGCATCAAAGCCTTCTTTGGCATGTTGTTCTAATTGTTTAATCGTTTGTTGTTGCACTTGGCGTTCTTTTCTTAGTGAATCGGCTTGTTGTTTATAGAAACTGATTTGCTCAATCGCTTCTTGATTTTTTTGAGCAAGCTCTTCTAGCTGAATGTGAATTTGATCGGTATTCATTTGATCTTCGTCAAAAGTTGCTTCAAACTGAGCCAGTTGCTCACTTAACGCCTGGTATTCTTGTTGTTGCTCCTTAAGACGTCGGCTTAATTCTTTTAGCTCGACTTCTTTAATGCTCAACTGGGTGGTTAACGTGTGACGTTCTTCATTGAGTTGTTGACGTTTAGCTTGTTGTTTACTTTCGTCTTGGGTTGCTTGATCTAATGTTAGTTGCAGTTCATCAATGGTTTGGCGAGCCGTCTGTTGAAGTTCTTTTGCTTGTTGCTCTTGCGTTTTTGCTTGAGTGATCGTTGCTTTTAGTTCCTCTTCTTCTGCACGGTGAATATCTCCTAAGCGGTCAAGATCTGTTAAAGTTTGTTGTGCTTTTTGATGTTCAGTTTGGGTTTGTTGAAGGACTTGATCTGTTTCTTGACCTTCTTTTGTTAACATCTCTAATTGGGTATTTAGTTGCGTTATTTTCTCTGTTAATTCATCTAAATCTTTTTCTAAGTGATTCAATTGCGCTGTTTCGTTAGCTAATTGTTTTTGAGCCTTTATTAAATCATCTTTTCGACTTAACATAGAGCGACGTTCTTGTTGATTACGTCCCCCTGAGACCGTTCCTCCAGGCAGTAGTAGTTCACCTGAAAGGGTGACAATTTTAACTGTATGGTTAAAGGCTTTAGCCATTTGTTGGGCATTTTTTATATGATCAGCAACAATCGTATTGCCTAATAGTTGCCCAATAATGGGTTGGTCTTCTTTATTAAATTGAATGAGTTCGCTAGCAACACCGACCCATCCGTCCATTGTTTGAGCTTTTGCTTGAACGGACTGGGACAAAGCTCTTGGTTTAGCGTTTGAACGTGGTAAAAAGGTGGCTCGTCCTAAACGGTTTTGTTTCAAGTATTGAATGGCGTGTCTTGCTGATAAGTCGTCTTGGACAATCACTGTTTGAAGAGACGCGCCAAGGGCGGTATCAATCGCTGTTTGATAGTCCGTCGGAACATTCATTAAATCTGCTACAGTGCCGTCAATTCCGGTCAACTGTTGCGCAGTCATCACGGCGCGAACTCCAGCATAATAACCTGCATAGTCTTCTTGCATTTGTTCTAAGGATTGAACATTGGCTTTCGTTCGTTGAATGAGGCGTTCTTTATCGAATAGTTGTTGGGTTAAGTCTTTTCGTTCATTCATCCTTTGGTCTAAGCGAAGTTTTTTATCTCGATAATTCTCGCGCAATTTATCTAACTGATGTTGAATCTTTTGTTTTTGTTTGGACAATTCCGACACCGTGTGTTCTAATTCATCCCGGCGACTGATTTGTTGTTTAAATTCTTCATGTAACTGCTCAATTTGTTGTTGACTCTTTTGGATTTGGTTTTGGGTCATATCGATCGTACTCGTCGCTTTGACTTCTTGTTGATACCAATCCAGTAGCGATTGACGCATCTTTTCCATTTCTTCTTGGCTGAGTGGCTTTAAGCGGTCAAGTTGTTGTTGGAGCGTTTCTTTTTGCTCTGCCAATTGATCGTAATCGTCTTTTAGTTGACCTTTTTCCTCTTCTAATGTTTGCATCAGTTGAGTGGCTCGCTGTTGGCGTTCCATCATTGCTTGACGATTCTTTTCTTGGTCCGCTTTAGATTGTTCATTAAAAGAAAGTTGTTGGTTTAACATCGCTTCTTGGGACTCATTTTTTTGTTGTTGGTAAGTCCATTGATGATAACTTTCTAAAGATGAATCAATGGTTTGATTTAAGTGCTCGATTTGATCTTGAGTGGCCGAAAGTTCTTGATCGACTTTATCCATTTCTTTTTTGGCTGTTTGAATGGCTTGTTTTAATTCGTCGTCTTCTTTTTGCGCTTGGTGCCACGTTTGTTGATGGGTTTCAATTTGATAAGTATATAAAGAAATTTCTTCTTCTTTTAATTGAGCCGTAAGCTTTTGGTAACTCATCGCGTCGTCCCGTTGTTTTTCTAAGGGGGTGATTTGTTTTTCTAATTCGTAAATAATATCTTCTACTCGGCTTAAGTGATCTTTAGAGCGAGTCATTTTACGTTCGGCTTCTTGTTTCCTCAATTGATAGCGCTGGACTCCAGCGGCTTCTTCAAAAATTGCACGACGTTCTTCAGGTTTACTTAAGAAAATACTTTCGACTTTTCCTTGAGAAATCATCGCAAAACTATTTTTTCCTAATCCTGAATCAAGTAACAAATCGATAATATCTTTTAACCGCACGGGCTGTTGGTTAATCAAATATTGGCTATCGCCATTTCGATTATAACTTCTGGTAATACTGATTTCGTTAAAGTCATAATCCAAATATCGATCTTCGTTATTTAAAACAAGAGTCACTTTAGCCATATTAACTGGTCGGCGATCTTGGGTTCCGTTAAAGATAACATCCTCCATCCGGTCGCCTCGTAAACTCTTCGCGGATTGCTCTCCTAAGACCCAACGAATCGCTTCCGATAAGTTACTTTTACCACTTCCATTGGGCCCTACTACTGCTGTTAATCCTTTATCAAATTCAATCACTGTCTTATCGGCAAAAGATTTAAAGCCAGTCATTTCAATTCGATCTAAATACATGCTTCACGCTCCATCCATTGGTGATAAGCCTTTTGAGCCGCTTGGGTTTCCGCTTGCTTTTTGTTGCGTCCTTTACCCGTTGCGACTTGTTCATCATTTAAAAAGAGACCAATCGTAAATTCACGGTTGTGGTCAGGACCGGTTTGGTCAAGTAATTCATAACGAATAACGGCTTGTCCTTTTGTTTGTACGGCTTCTTGGTAAAGAGTTTTGTAATCTTTTGTAACGTAGTTTAATAAAGTTTCTACTTGGTTTAACATGATGTCGTTTAATAAGTCGCTAGCCTTTTCAATGCCTTGATCTAAATAAATCGCACCGATAAAAGCTTCAAAACAATCAGCTAAAATAGAATCTCTTTTACGGCCTCCATTATTTTCTTCTCCGCGACCTAATTGTAAATATTGATCTAAATGATTTTCTTTGGCTAAAAAGGCAAGGCTCGCTTCGCAAACTAATTGAGCACGCATGCGAGATAAGACACCTTCAGGCTCTTTAGGATAGCGATTATACAAATAGTCGCTGACAACAATTTCAATGACTGCATCGCCTAAAAACTCTAATCGCTCGTTAGATGTATATTGACGAGAAGCATTTTCGTTAACATAAGATGTATGTCTAAAGGCGGTTTTTAATAAGTCTTTATGGTGAAAAATAATATTAAACTGTAGTTTAGTAAATGTTGTTAAGCTCATCGTTTGACTCCTTTAAAGTAACTTTAACAATTAGTATCAGTGTAGCATATTAAACTCTAAGGTGCATCGTTCTAATGCATTAAAAAATGACTCGCTTAATCGGAGTCATTTCAACTAATATAACCATAATCCAGTCACTAATGTCACAATTAACGCTAAACCTGTACACACTGCTACCACAATGACCGAATCTTTATATCCTGTTTTATAATTCAAACCGGTTAACCCTAAAAAGGTCAACACAGCCCCACTATGAGGCCCCATCGGAAAGACACTGACTGATAAACAGGCAATCCGGTGCAATAGTTCCGGATTAGCGCCCGATTGAAGTAATTCTTGGGAGAATTTGGGTAAAATAATACTCAATGTTCCCACCGATGATGACGTAATGAGTGACATCAAGCTGTTAAGAGAAATCAATTTAAAATAAGGATTGTCACTCATTGCATAGATTTTATTAACAATCACTTCAAAGCCAGGCGAATGGACAATGACACTTCCAAAGGCTACGGCACTGACGGTCGCAAATAACGCGCCGGTAGAATCAGTCGCCCCGAGAGATAGGGTTTCGATCGGATTATCTAAATAAGACCAAAATAAAACTAAACTGGCAATAATTGAGCTAAGAAGAGCGACGTAAATGATCGTTGCTTTTACTTGATCACTTCCTAATATACTTCCACCAATCGCGATAATAATGAGTAATAAAAGTGGCAATAAGCTACGCCCTAAAGGTGGCAATGGTTTAACCGGTAGATCTGTAGTCGTTGCGACGAAGTCTATCTTTTCTTCAAATACTTCACCTTTTTGAAGGGATTGGTGCAAGCGGTAATGCATAAACCATAATCCAAAGATCGTACTGGCAATGGCGCCTAAAATACTAGGTATGGGTGCTGCATTAATACTTGTTCCTAAGTACGTTACCGGGATAACGTTTTGAATAGAAGGACTTCCCGGCAACATGACTAACGTCAGTGTTGCGACCCCTAGCCAGATTGGCAATTGAATTAAAGACCACGAAATGTTCATTTCCTTAAATAAACTGCGACCTAGAGGAATGACCGCAAACAATACGACATACATACTAATGCCGCCAAAGGTTAAAATACTACAAATTAAAAATAACGCTAACAGTCCAGCGTAAGGTTTGTCATGCCCAATCCGTCTTAAAATATCTTGAGCAATGGATAAAGTGGCTCCACTTCGTTCCATCAGTTTACCTAAAATGGATCCCAGTAGAAATAAAGCAAAGAACTTCATCATATTGTCCCCAAGAGCAGAAATAAAACTATACTCTTGAGCTCCTAGTAAACTGTCGTAAATGGGCATGTCGTTAAAAATAATAACCACTAAGGCCGCTAAAGGAGCGGTAATCATAATGTTTAATCGCTTGAGTGATAAATAAATGATCACACTAGCGCCTAAGAAAATACCGAGTGCACCTAACATATAATCCTCCCTATCACTTTCATACTCGTCCATTATAGCATAGCCACTGCTGTGTGCTGGTTAGAGATTCGTAATGAAACAAGAGGATAATGAAAGAACTTTTAATACAAAAAACAGGCCTTAAAAGGCCTGTTTATTAATCATTATTCTTTAGCTGGTGCGTCGGCTAATAACTTAATTTCTGTCCAGTTTAAGTTTGAACCGATTTGTGTATCCCAGTTAGATACACGTTTGTTAACACCAGTTAAAGTGTAACGGTAAAGTGTTGGGATAATTGGCATTTCTTCGTTCATGTAATCTTGCCAGTCGCCGTAAGCTTTCACACGGAAATCTTCGTCGAAAGCGTCACTTGAACCAATCGCTTCGAGTAACTTATCGTTTTCTTCTGTTGCCCAACGAGTATAGTTCATTGAACCGTCACGTCCATAGAAAGTATGTGGGTTTGGATCTCCACCTGTACCCCATGCAGCTAAGTAAACATCGAAGGCTGGATCATCTTCTTCTAAACGATCATAGAAGGCGTTGAATTCTAATAGACGTCCGTCAACTAATTCAACGTTAATTCCGATGTTTTTCCATTGTTCCATGTAGTATTGCGTCTCTGGTTCTGCTACTTCACTACCTGCCATGGCTGCGAATTGTAGTGTAAATGCTTCGCCGTTTGGATCTTCACGGAATCCATCTCCGTCAACGTCTTTAAAGCCAGCATCATCTAAAATTTTGTTAGCTAACTCTTCGTCATAGACGTTTCCGTCTTGTGCTTTATGTAAGTCACCGAATAATGGAATAATTGGTGATTCTGCTCTAAAGCGTAGTCCTTGGTAGAACTTCTCTCCAACCGCATCAAAGTCAATCGCATGAGCCATGGCTTGACGTAAAGCTTTATTCCAAGTCACTTTAGATTCATCCGGCTTAGCTTCGCCTGTTTCTTCATCAGCCGTTCCTAACTTAAAGCCAACATAACTATAAGCGTTGTCTACGTTACCAACAACATCAAAGTTAGTTGCATCTTTAAATGTTTCATATTGGTCAGCTGGTAAAGTCGCTACGTCGTAGTTACCTGCTTTTAATTCTTGAACAACAGCTGTCGGGTTAACGACTTCAACGATTAATTTGTCAACTGTTACATCCCCGCGCCAGTAGTTTTCGTTTGGTACGAAAGTGATCGCTTCACCTGGTGTGATGCTTTCTACTTTGAATGGACCTAAGCCCATTGGATTTTTACGGACAAAGTCGCTGTCTTCAAAGGTTTCAATATCAATATCTTTGACGATATGAGCTGGCTGAATAACAGAAGCAATTGCTCCACCGGCTTGACGAATTGAGTTGTTGTAGTTTTCGTAATGAACTTTCAATGTGTAGTCATCAACGCGCTCTAATCCTTCAATCGTATCAGCATCGCCTTTTTTGTAGGCTTCCATTCCTTTAACATCAACGTAACCTTTACCATAGCGGATTCCTGTATATTCTGGGTGTCCGACGATTTCGTAAGGTGCAATGACGTCATCAATTGTTACTGGCTCACCGTCTGGCCATTTAACGTCTTGTGGAATGGTAATCGTGACGGCTTTTTCGTCATCGTGGAATTCGACCTTCGCAAAACCTGAGTCATCGATTAAGAAGTTCTCATCGTAACCGTATAAAGATTCTGAGAAAAAGTCAACTAATGTTCCGTCAGGTTTACCTGACCAGTACATTGGGTTTAAAATTCCTGAGAATGGATCTCCAACTAAGGCGTAACGGAATTCGCCTCCTTCAATGGCATCTCCTTCACGACTAACGGCTAATTCAATATTTGGCATTTCGCCTTCTGCTTGTGCAAAAGGAGCAGCTGCGCTGAGTGCTGCACTACTTAACATTAACATTGATCCGAACAAAGCAACGGATTTCTTAAGTGTTAGGTTCATCTGTTTTCCCCCTAAGAAATTGAATTTAAATTAAATATACATAATAATCTTCTAAATTGCAAGCGCTTAGTTAACTTATATTTAACATAAATCTCATCTTATCGTTCTCCAACAAACTTTGGTGAAAACAAATAAGCCAAGCTCATAAAGAGCCTGGCTTAACTTTTATTTAACAGGTTGGTCTTCTAATAAAGCAATTTGTGTCCAGTTTAAATCTGATCCAATTTGTGTATCCCAATTAGAAACCCGTTTATTAACGGCCGTTAATTCATAACGGTATAAGGTTGGAATGACTGGCATTTCTTCGTTCATATAATCTTGCCAATCGCCGTACGCTTTAATACGGAAATCTTCTTCAAACGCGTCATTTGAAGAAATGTCTTCTAATAACTTATCATTTTCTTCAGTGGCCCAACGACTATAGTTCATTAATCCTTTACGACCAAAGAACGTATATGGGTTAGGGTCTCCTCCGACACCAGAAGCTGCTAGGTAAACATCAATCGCTGGATCGTCTTCTTTCAAGCGATCATAAAAGGCATTAAATTCTAAAAGACGTCCGTCAACTAATTCAACGTTAATTCCGATGGCTTTCCAAGCTTCCATATAATATTGAGTTTCAGGTTCAGCCACTTCGCTTCCTGACATGGCTGCTAGTTTTAATGTAAAGGGTTCACCGTTTGGATCTTCGCGGAATCCGTCGTTATTAGTATCTTTAAAGCCAGCCTCGTCTAGTATTTGATTCGCTAAATCAATATCATATACGTTGCCATCTTGTGGCTTATGCAGTTCTCCAAATAATGGAATAATTAATGACGTAGCGCGACTTCTTAATCCTTGATAAAATTGTTCGCCAATCGCATCAATATCAATCGCATGAGCCATGGCTTGACGTAGTGCTTTGTTCCAAGTCACTTTTGATTCGTCAGGTTTAACTTCGCCACTTTCTTCATCAAAGGTTCCTAATTTAAAGCCAACGTAGTTATAAGCGTTACTTAAAATACCGACGGTATCAAAGTTTTCAGCATCTTTAAACGTTTCATATTGATCTGCTGGAAGAGAAGCTACATCATAGTTACCCGCTTTCATCTCTTGAACAACAGAGGTTTGGTTAACGACTTCAACGGTTAATTTATCAACATTTACATCCCCACGCCAATAGTTTTCGTTAGGAACAAAAGAAACAGATTCACCAGGAACAATACTTTCGACTTTAAATGGACCTAAGCCCATTGGGTTTTTTCGGACAAAGTCGCTATCTTCAAAAGTTTCAACATCGATATCTTTGACGATATGAGCCGGTTGAATCGCCGAAGCAATCGCTCCTCCCGCTTGGCGGATGGAGTTATTGTAGTTGTCATAGTGAACTTTTAGTGTGTAGTCATTAATACGCTCTAACCCTTCAATGGAATCTGCTTCCCCATTTTTATAAGCTTCCATTCCTTTAACGTCTACGTACCCTTTACCGTAACGAACACCTGTGTAGTCTGGGTGACCAACAATTTCATAAGGGGCAATAACGTCGTCAATGGTGACTGGCTCTCCATCAGGCCATTTAACATCTTCAGGAATTGTAATTGTGACCGCCTTTTCGTCATCGTGGAATTCGATCTTCGCAAAACCTGAGTCATCAATTAAAAAGTTCTCGTCATAACCGTATAAAGACTCCGTAAAGAAACTCACTAATTCTCCATCGGGTTGACCTGACCAATACATTGGGTTTAAAATTCCTGAGAATGGGTCACCTACTAAGGCGTAGCGAAATTCCCCTCCTTCAATCGGATCACCTTCGCGAGTGACAGCCGCTTCAATTTGTGGCCCTTGATTTTCTTCAGCTAGCGCGATGGGCGTTAGTGATGAAAGAGTTAAACTACTTAACATTAACACTGAACTAAACAGAGCTGCTGATTTTTTTAGCGTTTTATTCACTGTAATTCCTCCTTATTCTTTCCTTACTATCTATGGTACCGACCTGAATCATTATGAACAAGGAAGATGTCCTAATCTAATGAAACTATTAGTCTTTTAAATGAGTTGTTACTCTTTAAAAGAGAGGGTATAATCAATTCAAAAAGGAATGATGAACGTGAAACGAAATCTTGTTCTAAAGTTCATACTTATCTTAAGCCTTCTTCTTGTTGGTTGTAGCGGACCTCAAAAGGTTGAACAACTCCCTCTACTGACTAAAGAAGCTTATATTGATTTAGTTAACCAAGAAACAACTTATTACTTATATGTCGGCAGCGACAATTGTCCTTACTGCAATGAATTTAAACCTATATTAGAAAAAGCGCTTCACTCCAATGATATTATTTACTATTTAGATGCAGATAAAGCAAGCGAAAGCTTTAAAAATGAACTTGCTCAAACATTAAACATTCAAACCATCCCCTATTTAGCTCAAGTTGAAGGAGACACTGTTTTAAAACAACTCAACTATCAACTAGACCTAACACCCGAGGATGTGCGACAATTTTTAGACTAAATAAAAAAAGGGTCAACTTCAAAAGTTGAACCCTTTTTTGTTATCCGAGTCGTTGACGGCTATCTGCTGCTCGTCTTAAAGCTTGTCCGATATAGTTAATGGTTAACATTAAAATTAACACTAAAATAACAGCCGGTAGCCAGACCCAAGTTTTATTTTCAATAATGTCAGCACTTTTAGCTGTTCCGATTAACGTTCCTAAACTTGGCGTTCCAATGGGAAGTCCAAATCCTAAGAAACTAAGACCGGTTTCAATTCCGATACTACCTGCAAATCCTAACGTTAAGTGGGCGATAATTAATGAACTTAAGTTTGGCATCACTTCACCAAACATAATTTTCCAATCACTTGTTCCCATTGTTTTAGATGCACTGACATACTCTTTTGACGCTTCACTTAAAGTGGCTGTACGGAATAGTCGCGCCACACTAGCCCAACCAAAGAGAGAAATAACCCAAATTAACGTCCACATATCATATTTAGTAATGATTGTTGTAATAACGATAATGATAATAAACGTCGGTAAGACCATGATAAAGTCGATAATACGCATCGTAATATCATCAATCAGACCGCCGTGGTATCCAGAGAAAATTCCAATCGCAATACCAATGGCTGATGTAATCATTGTTACAGACCAACCAATAATAATTGAGTTACGCGCTCCAACGATCAGTTGAGCTAAAATATCCCGTCCACCTTCGTCGGACCCTAGTAAGTAACCGTCTTGTCCTGATGGGGTGAATCGGTTAAAAATATTTACTTTCGTAGCTTCTTCAATGTCCATAAAAAATGGAGCAATAAAGATAAAAACTAATATCGCAACTAAAATAATTAAAGCTGCCATCGCAATTTTATCTCGTTTAAATTCGCGACGGATCACTTCGAATCCCATAGGAGGAAGTGAAGATGTCTGAGCAGCTTCTTCTTGAACTAATTCTGTTTCTTCAACAAGATGTTGATTGTTCGGCTCCATATCTAACTTCCTTTCTATCGAATTCTAATACGCGGATCGACAATAACCATAATAATGTCTGATAACAATGTTCCTAATAAAGTCATCGTACCAAACAGTAAAGTTAAAGCAATCATCACGGTATAATCACGGCCGGTAATGGAGTTAATAAATAATAGACCCATTCCTTGATAAGTAAAAATAGTCTCCGTAATAACTGCTCCAGAGATCAGGCCGGTAATAACGTATCCCATTCCTGAAGCTACCGGTAAAAAGGAGTTACGGGTGATGTGTTTATTGTAAATAACACTTTCTGGTACCCCTTTTGCTCGTGCCGTTCGCACATAATCTTGAACTTTAGCGTCAACAATTCCAGAACGTAAGTAAAGGATAATTCCTGTCGTACTTAACAACGCCATCGTAATGGCTGGTAGCGTCATATGTTTGATCCTTGACATCACTGCTGCGAAAGTTCCAGGCTGAACCCCTGAGGCAATGGTTCCTCTTGTTGGGAACCAACCCAGTTTATAGCCAAATAACCATAAAAATAGTAACCCTAAAACGAAAGAAGGAATAGAATAAGCGACAAAGGTGTAAAGGTTAATTAATTTGTCTGCCCAAGATCCTTCATAACGTCCGGAAATAATTCCTAAACTTATCGCAATCGCATAAGTTAAAATTGATGAATATAAAGATAACCAAAGAGTTGGTACAATTCGTTGGCCGATAATTGAAAGAACCGGTTGTTGGTGTTGGAAACTACGACCAAAATCCCCTTGCAGGACTCCTTTTAACCAATTCCAATATTGAATATGGACTGGTTGGTTTAAGCCCAATTGTTCTCTCATTGCTTCAATTTGTTCAGGACTAATACTTGGATCAATCAATCCAGTTAAAGCATCCCCTGGCATTAAGCTTCCTAGCACAAACACTAAAATACTTAATACAAGCAATTGAGGAATCATCAATAAAATACGACGTAATATTGTCTTCCACATTATTGCTCTCCTCCTTTTAACGCTTGATTTTCAGGGTTTAAAGCGACAGAGTGAGTGTTAGAAATAGGCTGTAGTTCATACACTCGACCCTTTTCATCAAAGTATTGATGGAAGTTTTCTTGATACTCTCGTTCCACCGCTTGACGTCTTTGTTTATTGGCGCCTCGGTTTGTTGGATCCACTTGAGGAATCGCTGAAAGCAAGCGACGAGTATAAATATGTTGCGGATCGTTATAAATATCTGATCGTGTCCCGTATTCAGTAAATCGCCCGCGATACATAATCGCTAATTCATCACACATATGTTTAACAACCCCTAAGTCGTGGGAGATGAATAAATAACTTGTATTGTATTCTTCTTGAATCCGTTTCATAAAGTTTAACACTTGAGCTTGAACGGATAAATCCAGCGCTGAAACCGGTTCGTCAGCAATAATTAATTTAGGGTTTAATGCCATAGCTCGAGCGACGCCAATTCTTTGACGTTGTCCTCCAGAGAATTCATGAGGATATTTATAAAGAGCTTCTTGTGATAGACCGACAATATCTAACAACTCAAGTTTACGACGATCTTGTTCTTGAGGTGTCATGTTAGTAAAGTTACGTAACGGTTCAGATAAAATATCCGTAATACGGCGCTTAGGGTTAAAACTGGACATCGAGTCTTGGAAAATCATTTGCACATCCCGGCGATAATCTGACCGGCGCCCTTGGTTGCGGGTAATGTCTTCTCCATTAAACAACACACGGCCACTTGTAATTGGTTCTAAACCAATAATCGCTTTTCCAATGGTTGATTTACCGGAACCTGATTCGCCAACTAGGCCGTAAGTTTTTCCTTCTTCAAAGACTAAATCAACGCCGTCCACTGCATAAACATGGTCAGTAACCCGGTTAAAAAAGCCACTACGAATTGGATAGTGAACTTTTAAATTTTCAACACGCATAAATTCACTCATCTAATTCGCCTCCTCTTCAAAATAAAACGACTGGTAGCACGTACAACGAACAAAGTGTCCCGGTGCAACTTCATGCATGACGGGATCTTCTTCATGGGCTTCTGCGGGAATCCATGGGATACGTGGTGCAAAACGGCAACCTTTTTCAGGTAATTGAGTGATTGGTGGTACAACCCCTTGAATGACGTGTAATTCACCTGAAGCATCATCGACCATTTCATTGGATTGCGGAATCGAACGAAGTAATGAACGAGTATATGGATGCTTTGGGTTATTGAAAATATCTTCGACTGTTCCAATTTCCACAAATTGACCTGCATACATCACAGCCACTCGGTCAGCCGTTTCTGCTACAACTCCTAAGTCGTGAGTAATTAAAATAATGCCTGATTCTGTTTCTTCTTGAATATCATTGAGTAAATCTAAGATTTGTGCTTGAATCGTCACATCAAGAGCTGTTGTCGGCTCATCCGCAATAATAATTTCTGGCTTGCACGCTAAAGCGATCGCAATAATAACACGTTGGCGCATCCCACCGGATAATTCGTGAGGATACTGTTTAGCCATACGCTCAGGGTTGGCGATACCGACTTGGTCTAATAATTCAATGACTCGTTTTTCTCGCTCGTCTTTAGACATTTTGGTGTGGTATAACAACGACTCATCAATTTGTGCTCCCACCGTCATCAATGGGTTAAGAGATGATAACGGATCTTGGAAAATCATACTAATATCCGCACCGCGAATCTCATTATATTCGCTTTCAGTCAGTTCTAACAAATTACGGCCTTTATACATAATTTGACCTTGCTCGCGGGTATTATTTTTATTGTGTAGTCCGATAATAGAAGTCGCTAAAGTACTTTTACCTGAACCGGACTCTCCTACAATGGCTAATTTTTCGTTGCGTGACAATGTAAATGACACGTCGTCAACCGCATTATAAAATTGATCGCCAATTCTAAATGCAGTCTCTAAATGGTGTACTTCTAATAACACCTTATCTTTGGCGTCCATAGTATCCTCCTTTCACGAAATGCTGAATTACTGGTTAGTTAACTCTTCTAAATAGTTAACAGCGTCTCCAATCGTCGCTAAACGTTCAATTCGATCATCATCAAACTGAACGTTATAGAAATCTTCTAATTCCATAATGACTTCTACGACATCTAAAGAGTCAGCGCCTAAATCTTGAAACGTCATCTCAGGCGTCACTTTGTCTTCGTGAACACCGAAACGGTCTACGACTAATTGTTGTACTGTTTCAAAAACATTATTGTTCATTTTTATCTTCCTTTTATTCGTTTATTGGTGTACTTTCTTCAAAGTATTGAGTAAATTCTTCAATTACGCGAGACTGATGGACAATTCGAGCTTGTCTAATCGCGTTAAAGATAGCTTCTTCATTGGATGATCCGTGAGCTTTAATAACAGCTCCTTTGACACCTAAAAGAATCGCTCCTCCGGCTTTTGAATCATCAAACTGGTCTCTT
This sequence comes from Dolosicoccus paucivorans, assembly GCF_900100125.1. Lineage (GTDB taxonomy): Bacteria > Bacillota > Bacilli > Lactobacillales > Aerococcaceae > Dolosicoccus > Dolosicoccus paucivorans. The sequence goes on from NZ_FNEL01000027.1 coordinate 17,026, forward strand.
AAATTAAGGAGTGCATCTTTAATAAGTAAACCACCTATTTTTGCTTTAACTCCTGAATTGAGTAATTGATGCTTCATTTGACTAAAAATCACTTTACCTGTACCTTCTAGCGTCTTTAAGATAGCGTTTCCAGTAAAGCCGTCAGTAATCGCTATATCCACTCGTCCAGTGAGTAGTTCGCTAGATTCCACATTCCCTACAAAGTCAATGCGTTTTTCTTGGCTTAATAGTTCATAGGCCTTCTTACTTAATTCATTTCCTTTGGAAGCTTCCGCACCGTTATTAATTAACCCCACCTTCGGTTGGGCGATATTTAAGACACGTTTAGCATACAGATTAGCCAAAATCGCAAATTGATGCAAGTTGATTGCTTTACAATCCGCATTTGCTCCAGCATCCATTAACAATAGTTGCGGACGCTCAGTAGAAGCAGTCGGAAGAATCGGCATAAGCCCTGGACGATCAATGTGTTTAATACGTCCTACTAACAATAAACCACTTGCTAGTAATGCTCCCGTATTTCCTGCAGACAGTAAAACATCGGCTTCTTTTTGACGAACGGCTCTTGCCGCCATCACCATTGAAGATTTTGACTTACGGCGAATGGCTCGGACCGGCTCGTCATCTCCTTCAATCACTTCTTCACTATGAATAATCGTTAAACGCTCGTTTGGTTCAACAAGAGGTGTGATTTGATCCTTATCTCCAAATAAAAGCACTTCAATGTCGGTAAACTCTTTAAGTGCTCGATTGACTCCTTGGCAAATGACGTAAGGAGCGTTGTCGCCCCCCATGCCATCAATAGCTATTTTAATCATGGACCTACCCCTTTATTTTTTAATCACCTTTTATCTTAAACTTCTATAAGGTGCATTTCAACCCATTTATTGAGCTCCTCTTGCTCTTGTGTGCTAAGTTCACTGAAATGTTTCATAATGTACAAAACATCTTGATATGCGATTTGTAATATATGTTGATCTTCAAAAATATTGGCAAATTTAAATTGAGGCAAGCCACTTTGGCTACGTCCTAACACTTCACCAATGCCGCGAATTTTCATATCTTCTTGACTTATTTTAAACCCGTCTTGGGATTGTTCCATAATCGCCATTCGCTCGCGACCTTGTTCTGTCGTTGGGTCTGCAATTAAGTAACAATAGCTTTCTAAAGAACTTCGTCCCACGCGCCCTCTTAACTGATGAAGCTGAGCTAGACCGAATCGTTCTGCTGATTGAATAATCATCATCGTCGCATTAGGCACGTTAACTCCTACTTCAACCATTGTTGTCGCAACTAATATTTGGACTTTATTTTGACTAAAGTCAGTCATCGTTGCTTCTTGTTCATCTTTTGTCATCTGACCGTGCATCGTTCCAATGGTGTAATTGGAAAATAATCCGTCTAAACGTTCAACCACTGCTTGGACATTTTCTACTTCTTGCAGTTCTTCGGACATTTCGATTAGCGGCAAGACATAATACACTTGATGTCCTTTTTGAAGTTCTTGACGCATTTGGTCGTAAACCACTTCAATTTGATTAGGCTTTAACACTCGAGTAGTAATCGGCTGACGTCCTGCTGGCAATTCATCAATCGTTGAGACCGCTAATTGACCATAAATTGTTAAAGCAAGGGATCGCGGAATCGGTGTAGCAGTCATTTGTAGTAAATTAACCACTTCTTCTCCTTGCCCTTTATCCAATAACGTTTGACGTTGTCCCACACCAAAGCGGTGCTGTTCGTCAATAATGACTAATCCTAAACGGTGGAAGATAACGGTTGGTTGAATTAAAGCATGAGTCCCAATAACAACGCGAATGCGTCCGGCTTTTAAACCGTCTAAAATATTATTTTTTTCTTTTGTTGGCGTGGCGCTAATGAGCAGCTCCGCTCTTAAGCCAATGGATTCAAAGAGTTGGTTAAACTCTTTCGCGTGTTGTTTAGCTAATATTTCGGTTGGCACCATTAAGGCTGTTTGATAGCCTGCTTGAATGGTTGCGATCATTGCTAGAAAAGCAACTAACGTCTTCCCGCTTCCCACATCTCCTTGAACGAGCCTGCGCATTGGAAAAGGTGACCTTAAATCAATACAAATTTCATTTACGACCCGCTTTTGTGCGTTGGTGAGTTCGTAAGGCAATTGATCAATGACTTCTTTTAAAGGATCAACATCATAATTAACAATCACCCCAGGTTCTCCTTGATGCTTTTGGTTAGCTTGTTGTAGCTGCCATTGATATAAAAACAACTCTTGGAAAATAATTTTTCTTTTTCCTTGTTTTGCTTGTTGCCCGTTCTTAGGAAAATGCATCCAATATAGCGCTTCTTTTAAGTTAACTAAACGATATTTTTCATTGAGCCTCTTGGGTAATATTTCAGGAATCACTTGTCCATACTCTTCAAAGGCTAATTCCAATGTATTTAAGATGTTTTTTTGACTGAGTCCTTTTGTCGTATTATAAATCGGTGCAAAATTTTCCCCGCTTTGTTGATTATTTAAAACGCGCATACCCAATAAAGACTGTTGGTTAGATTGCCATTTACCATAAATTGCTACGGTATGACCTACATCGAATTGTTTCTTTAAGTAAGGTTGGTTGAAAAAGATCACTTGAATCACATCATGGTCATTAACAGCTAATTTAAATTGCAAGCGACTCTTTTTATGACCAAAAAAGCTGACTACCGGCGGAGACACGATCGTTCCTTTTAACGTAACTTGTTCTTGATCAAGAATGGAATCAAGCTCTCGTGCTCTTATATCTTCATATCTAAAAGGGAAATGAAAAAATAGGTCTTTAATAGTAAATACATTAATTTTCGCAAACTGTTGTTGCCTAGCAGGACCAATGCCTTTTAATGTGTTGATCGGATCATACCATGTTTTATGTGACATTAGAAACCTCCTTTAAAAATAGAAAAACACGAATAATGCCGAAACATTATTCGTATTATATCTACTATTCAGCGGCGATAATGTAATGATAGACTGGTTGGTCTGTTTGCACGACTTCCACTTCCATGTCTTCATATTGTTCTTCTAATTCATCAATGATCGGTTCTAAAATAGAGTCTTCGCCGTCTTCACCAATTAAAATTGTTAAGATTTCTGTATCCTCATCAATCATTAATTCTAAAGTTTGTTTTAATGATTCTTCATTGGATGGAGTCGAGACTTTAATTTTGTCATCGATAATTCCCATATAATCTTTTTCTTTAATATCAATGCCATCAATTTGCGTATCGCGAATTGCATACGTAATTTGTCCGGTTACGACGTCATTTTTACCTTCATTCATCGCTTCTTGGTTCTCACTTAAAGAAGCTGATTCGTCATAAGTCATCATCGCAACGATCCCTTGAGGAATGCTTCGTGTTGCTACTACTGCGACGTCTGCATCCACTAAGTCATTCACTTGTTCAGCTGCCATCGTAATGTTTTTGTTATTTGGCAGTAAAACGACTTGCTTCGCGTTGACTTTTTCAACTAATTTAACAAAGTCTTCTGTTGACGGGTTCATTGTTTGTCCGCCTTCTAAAACTTCATCTACTCCAAGTGATTTAAATAACTCAACCATTCCCTTACCAGCTGCTACAGCAATAACAGCCATATCTTTTTGTTCTACAGGGACTTGAGGAGTAGCAGGTGCTTGTTGAGTTTGTTCTTTTTGCTCAAGCTCTCTAACTTGTTCACGCATGTTGTCAACTTTAATATGGATTAATTCACCAAACTCTTGTCCTAATTGCATTACTTTACCTGGATCTTCAGTATGAACGTGAACTTTTACAATTTCATCGTCTGCAATGACTAATAAAGAGTCACCCATTTTGTTTAATCTTTGACGGAACCCTTCATAGTCAAAGGATTTACGAACCGTTGGGCCTTCACCAATACGGACCATAATTTCCGTACAAAAACCGTAAGTAATATCATCCATTGATAGCGGATGTTCATTGGCATCATCAAAAATCGCATGGACATGTTCTGGGGAGTCTAAGTGGCTTAAATCTTCTTTAACGATATCTTCGCCTTTTAAAGAAGCTAAAAAGCCTTCATAAATACATAGAAGCCCCTTTCCACCACTGTCGACTACACCGACTTGTTTTAAAACAGGTAATAGGTTTGGCGTATTGTCTAAAGAAACTTTCGCTCCTTCAACAATCGCTTCCATAATTTCAATAATATTGTCCGTTTCTTGCGCTTTCTTTTCGCCAGCAATGGCTGATTCGCGAGCTACGGTTAAAATGGTTCCTTCGACAGGCTTCATGACCGCTTTATAAGCTGACTCTACTCCGCCTGAAAAGGCATGGGCAAATTGTTGGGCGTCTAAAGTTTCGTGATCTTTAATCGCTGAAGAAAAGCCTCTAAAAATTTGAGATAAAATAACACCAGAGTTTCCGCGAGCTCCCATAAGTAACCCTTTAGCTAACGCTTGGGATAGTTGACCAACATGTTGGTCTGTTGCCTTAGCAACATTTTGTGAGCCGGAAACAAAGGTCATATTCATATTCGTTCCTGTATCTCCATCGGGCACAGGAAAGACATTTAGCGAGTTAATTAAATCAACGTTTTCTGTTAAGTTCTTAGCGCCCGAGGCGATCATTCCTTGAAATTCAAGGTTAGTTAATTTTGTTAATATCAACAGTTAAATCCTCCTTATAGTCAGCCAACGATTAGTTGACTTCTACTCCTTGTACGTGAACATTGACGTAACTGATTTCAAATCCAAGTAAGCGTTCGACATTATACATCACTGCTTCTTGTATGTTTTGACAAATGACTGAAATCTTTGTGCCGTAAGATACGAGAATATAAACGTCAACGACAATGCCATCGTCTTCTTGTGTGATTACCACACCGCGAGCATAATTTTCTCTTTTTAAAATATCTTGAATGTTATCGCGTAAGAAGTTTTTGCTGACCATTCCTACGACGCCGTAGTTATCTGTAACAGCCGCCCCTACAACTGTGGCAATTCCTTCATTACTTAAGCTAATAAGTCCATTTGGTGTTTGAATTTTTAGTGACATGCAAACAACCTCCTCTAATTTGATTCTCTTACGCTTATCGTATCATATTCTGGTGTCTTTTGAATATCTCGATTGTCAATTTAAGTTAGAAATTTCTACACTATATTATGAGTGATTGAACTTGGTGATATACTTGTGCTAACCACCTTAAACAACTCCCTTCATCAAGCTCCTGGCTGGTCAAGAGGAAAAGCGCTAGCGACTCTTGAGGAGTCAGGTGCTTGATGAAACCATATTTCTTAAGTGGTTGGCATAATATCCAG